>CAZIAU010000633.1:0-2482 GCA_964536755.1 uncultured Bacteroides sp.
TTCAGCACCGAATCCCATGTTCCCTTTTTATATACACCGGCCCTGATCTCCTTGATCTGCCTTAATGCAACAAGCTCGAGGAGTTCCCCGGGGCTGCGGTCCTGATATACCCCGGGTGCTGCCTCCGGTGATTTATTCCCTGTGAATTGAGCGACTGTTGATAGTGACAGGAGAAAACCGGTAAGCATGATGAGGATCCGGGAAATAATTCGATTTTTGCAGGACATAGTTCCGGCTTCGGATGATCTTGATATTTTCATTGGTATTAACTTTATGATTAATTGAAAGCAATATTATCGGGGAAAATTTTGTAATATTAAAACAATAAAACGTCCATTTCAATTATCCAAATATTATGAAAAAAAGCTTATTATCCCTATTATTTATTCTGTTAATATTTGGCTGTAAAAACAGCCCGCAACAGGAGCAGGTGGTGCTGCGCCAGGGCCAGTACTATACACATGAGGAAGGCAAGGCTGAACTGGAACTGCTGGAAACACTCTATTCAGATAAAAAGGAGTGGGAGGCACGCAAAGAAATATTGAGGAAGTCGATCCTGAAGGGCATGAACCTTGCTCCCCTGCCCGCCCGCACCCCGCTGAATGCAGTTATCGAATCCAGAAGGATCAAAGATGGATATTCGGTGGAAAATGTCCACTTCGAAAGCATTCCTGGTTATTATGTCTGCGGAAACTTATACAGGCCCCTGGATTCTGAAGCGAAACATCCCGGTATCCTCTGTCCCCACGGACATTTTGAGGGAGACTCGCTGGGGGACTTTGGCCGTTTCCGGCCCGATATGCAGAAAAGGTGTGCCACACTTGCACGAATGGGGGCAGTAGTATTCAGCTACAATATGTTTGCCTGGGGAGGCGAATCTATCTGGCAACTGGACACAACGGCCATTATTGAAAATCCCGATGCCGACAATATATGGAAACATCACGATATTCCCGTCTCTCTCACCCTTCAGACATGGAGCAGTATCCGGGCCCTTGACTTCCTTGAAACACTTGAAGATGTGGATCAATCCCGGATCGGTGTTACCGGTGCATCGGGAGGGGGAACCCAGACTTTCCTTCTTGCCGCCCTCGACGACAGGGTGAGTGTTAGTGTTCCTGTGGTTATGGTAGCCTGCCATTTCTTCGGCGGGTGCAACTGTGAAAGCGGGCTTCCCATCCATGAAAGCAAAGACCACTTCACCAACAATGCGGAGATTGCGGCAATGGTCGCCCCCAAACCGATGTTGATGGTTTCGGACGGGGATGACTGGACTGCAACGGAACCCGAACTGGAATATCCGTTTATCAAACGGATATACTCTTTCTATGATGCCGGGGACAATGTTGAACAGGTCCATTTCCCTGATGGGGTTCACGACTACAACTATGATAAAAGGATCCCTGTTTACAGGTTCCTGGCCAAGCATCTCGGGCTTGACCTGGAGGCTGTTTCCGGTCCCGAAGGGGAAATAGACGAAAGCCTGAGTGTTGTTGAAGACCCCGAAAAACTCCTGGCCTTTTCAAGCAGCAATCCTTTCCCGCCTGATGCCCTGAAAGGCAGGGATGCCATAGAAGCAGCCATGAACCGGCGATGACCGGCAATTTAGATCTTTTAATTCGCTATTGGTTACTATTTGTAATCAATAATGGCAAAATAATTCATACCTTTTGCACCTCATCGGGTATCAAATGCTGGACGACAAAAAGACAATAGAAAGATTCAAAGAGGGAGATGTTGCCGCTTTTGATACCATATACCGTAAATACAGCAGGAAATTATTTCATTTTGCACTTGGACTGGTCAAGGAGAGGGAGATGTCCAGGGATATAGTGCAGGAAGTTTTTATAAACCTCTGGGAAAAAAGAAGCAAGGTCGATCTTAACCTGAACTTTGACAACTATATATTTACCATTGCCTATAACTCAATCCTGAAGTTTTTCAGGAAGCGGGCCGTTGAGACCAGGCTCAAGGAGCAAATGCTAGTAAATTCTCCGGAGGTACTTGAAAGTGTTGAAGGCAATGTAATATATTACGAATTGCTTGAACTTGCCAATAATTCAATTGAGAACCTTCCTCCGATGAGAAAGATGGTCTATAAGCTAAACAGGCAGGAAGGTATGAAAATAAAGGAGATCGCCAGAAAACTGAATATATCTAAACGCACTGCAGAAAATCACCTTGCCAGAGCCCTTAAACACCTGAAGGAAGAATTATCCTGGATGTCGGTTCCAGCGATCATTTTTGTCCTTCTCTTCATACAATAGATTCTTTTCGGGATCTGTCGGTAAAAAATAATTCCGGTTCCGGATGAGTATTTTCTTCATCTGAAGGATATATCTTATAACCAGGTATTATTGAGTTTTAGATTTAAAGAGAGTACCCTTAAATCCGGGGTACTCTCTGTAGTGTGTTATTATACCCTATGAGATCTGAAGAGAAAAAAGTTGAATACAATACCCTTCGAAAATACTTTGAAGAG
>CAZIAU010000634.1:0-2477 GCA_964536755.1 uncultured Bacteroides sp.
GGCTTTTTCTTGGGTGAACAGGATCTTTGAACTGTTCCAATCTCTCGTATTCAGTTGTTTCTGATCGCTTGCCACATACATGGCATAGTCTGCAGCAGTTTCCTGCCACTTCTCCAACGGATAGGGCTCACCATTTTCGTCCCTGAAGTCATCATCATCAATGAGTTGGTATTCGGGACCGGTTTCGTACGGAGCTTTGTATTGATCACCTTCCACAACATGATACATTACCCCGCTGTTTCCGTGAGGTCCCAGTTTCCAATCCCATTTCAGTATGAAGTTGCCGTATTCTTTTTCAGTGACTATATCACCTCCAATATCTCCTCCCAGGCCCTGGCCCAGCAGGCATCCATCCTCCACTTTCCAACCGGAAACGTGGTCCTGGTTAAAGTTTTTCCATCCGTTTGTGGTCTTCCCGTCAAAGAGCAACACCCATCCGTCATCGATTTCAGCCTGTGTCAGTACATTTATAGCCGGTTCAGGCTGATCTGTTGAATTGTCCGATGGTTGTTTAGCCTGCTGATTGCATGAACAGATCAGGATTGTTAAAATGATCGGAGCAAACGTTTTCATGATAGATATTTTTAGAGTTGATTCAATTATAAATGTCAGTGTTGAATATGTTCTCTTAATTTATCCCCCAATTTCAGTAAAACCCTGGGATTATTTAAGACATCTTTGAACTTATAATATAATTCGTTAAAAAATTCATTATAAAGTAATGCCTTTGAGCTTTCAACCAGACTGATATTTCTTATGCCCTCATAAGGACAACCACAATACTGAAGCGGGCAGGGTCTTGATTTGATATCAGGTTTGAAACTGCCATTAAAAAGGTTTCCGTACTTTCTGTTAAGGGCAGAACATCTTTTTAAACTTCCGGATTTATCCATGACAAAGAATCTGTTGCCAGCCTCACATTTTAATCCGTAATATGAATATTCACCACTAATAATGACCTCTTCAGGGTAGTCAGTTTCAAGTTCAGAGATGATAGATCTTTCCTCCTCTGAAAATGAAGCAGGATAATTTTTCCCATCGTAATTACCTCTGAAAGTTTTCATTCTGACTTTATTTACACCCCCGGCCTTTAGCGTTTCAAAATCATTCCTGATTCTATGCAAAAGAGTTGGAGAAGTTACATAAGTGGCAATAACGTTAAACTGTTTTTCTTGCAGATACCTTAACTTCTCCATGAACATAGATAGAATTGGATCCCTTCTTTCTCTTTCCAGGATATGAACCGATGAACTAATGAACAGTACTTTATCTGGATCTATGGTATCCGCAAAATCATAGACATTTTGCGTTGACAGATTTGTATTTAAGGAGATGTAGTGATTTTGTGTTAACATCTCACAGATGGCGAGAATGTCCTTTGATACAAATGGTTCTCCTCCGGTAATGTGTATAATCCAGTCTTTTCCCAGACTACCAAATCCCTTCTTTAACAAACTGAATTCCAAGCCCTCCCTGTCATTTTTCCTGACAGTTCTCATGTTATTACAATAATCACATTGGAAGTTGCAGCTATTAGTAATATTCCATGTGATCATGCTCAAATCACGGAATCTATCTGTGAAAATCATAAAACCAATATTACACTATATAGTGTGAATTAAACATGCAGAAGCGAACACTCTTTCAAAGATAACTCTTGATTTCATATACACTAAATCTTAAGCTTCTTTCTTTTTGCTTCCAAGCCAGGGAACCGCTCCTGAAAACCAGAGAACAGTACCCAGAAATGCAAGGTTTTTCATCTGTTCGGGAGAAATAGTTCCAATAAAATCCAGGATTACAGGGACAAGCACCAGGAACAGTCCTGCAATTGCCAGTGATATGAACAGGTACCTCATGATCAAACGGTTTTAAGTTGTTTCTGATATAGCCGGCTGAAGAGGAGATAAACTCCGATTGAAACAATCCAGACCGGGAAGGGGAGAAAATAGAGTTCTACATGAAAGTAGAAATTTGTAAATAATGCGGCTGCCAGCATGATTCCCCAGGTGGCACCTGCAGCCACATTGAAACTGATCTGTTTACTGTCTGCATAAAAGGGCAGGAGTCCTGAACGCGGGATCAGGTAGAAATCTGCAACAATGACCGCACCCATAGGGATCAGGACCAGTCCGTACAATGCCACGAAGTCGAGAAGTTTCATAACCAGGGCCGGGAAAAGGGCTGCTGCAGTAGTGATGGCACCGGCCAGAAGAGTTACCTTCCATCTGGACCAGCCCGAGGCTACCTGTAAGGCCATACCGGCTCTGTACAGAGTAGGATTTGCTGTGGTCCACCCGGCAATAACAACACACATGGCTCCTGCCAGACCGATGGCTTCGTAGGCAACCACTCCCGGTGCATCAGAATTGGCAGCTGCATAGAGGACCCCTGAAGCGATCCAGGCTATATAGTGACCCATGAACATTCCCACTGCGGATGCAAAGCCGTATTGCCATTTCCTGGCGTACCGGAAT
>CAZIAU010000635.1:0-2473 GCA_964536755.1 uncultured Bacteroides sp.
TGGTCTTGATCCAGTAATCCGGAGTACCCATAGCCAGGCGGTAATTGAATCCAACACCTCCCTTTTCAACCGGCACGGCAAGACCGGGATATCCGCTCATATCCTCAGCAATGGAGATCCCTCCGGGCCTTATCTCCTGGATCAACATATTGGCCAGGGAAAGGTAAGTAATGGCATCTTCATCCTGTCCGCCGTCAAAATAAAAATCATAGCTGGTAAAATCACGCTCCAGCCCGTGATCATAGTAGAGCATGCTTGTGACCCCATCGAAACGAAATCCGTCAAAACGGAATTCAGTCAGCCAGTAATTCACATTGGAAAGCAGGAAGTGGGTGACTTCATTCTTCCCGTAATCGAAGCACAGCGAATCCCATGCCACATGTTCGCGCCTCTGCCCCCGGTGAAAAAACTGTCCCGGGTCCCCATCCAGATTGCCCAGTCCTTCCAGCTCATTTTTCACCGAATGGGAATGCACTATATCCATAATGACAGCCATACCGTATCCATGGGCTTCATCAACAAGTCCCTTTAACTCCTCCGGTGTGCCAAACCGGGAGCTGGGCGCAAAGAAATTTGATACGTGATATCCGAAGGAACCATAATAGGGATGCTCCTGAATGGCCATTAGCTGAAGTGTGTTATACCCCCCTTTTGCGATATGGGGCAGGACCTTTTCGCGAAATTCAGCACAGGTGCCTACCCTGAATTCCTCGGTGGCCATGCCTATGTGTGCCTCATAAATCAGAGGTTGGATACTGGCCAGATCTGGAAACGGATTTTTCCATTGAAAGGGTTCTTCCGGAACCCAGACCTGTGCATCGTATATCTTTGTTTCGGGATCCTGGATAACCCTGTTGCACCAGGCAGGGATGCGCTCACCCCGTCCCCCGTTCCATTCAACCAGCAGTTTATAACGGTCCCCGTGGGACAGGATCTCTTCGTCAAGAGTGATTTCCCATTTTCCGTGCTCTTTTTTTTCGTATCGGAATGCATCATCCCGTTGCCAGCTGTTGAAAGTACCTATGAGATAGATAGCAGTGGCATTGGGAGCCCATTCGCGTAAGATCCATCTGTTTTTATGCTTATGAAGCCCGAAGAAGAGATGCCCGCTGGCAAAGGACCGCAGGGTCCCTTCCCCGGTAAGGTCTTTCTTGCGGGTAATGGTTTTATCCTTTCTTCCAATGATTACAGACTGGTAAGGTTCCAGCCATGGATCATTTTTGATTAGGTCAGGCAGATTCATAACGGCACCTTAAAATTATTAAATTTGGGGACTGAATTCATATTGAGGGTATGAATGTAAGGTTAATTCATGAAAAGATTTCAATTGATAAACCGGTGGCGACCATTGGAATATTCGACGGTGTGCATTCCGGACACCGGTTTATCATCGATCAGTTGAAGGACCGGGCTAAGATTTATGGCGGCACTTCAGTGGTGGTTACCCTGTGGCCGCATCCCAGGATAGTCCTCAACCGGGATGTACAGGGGTTTAAGCTCCTTCACTCCAGGGAGGAGAAAATCCGGGAATTGGGAAGCACGGGGATTGATGAGATGATAATTATCCCTTTTAATAATGAGATAGCCTCACTTTCTGCCTGTGAATTTGTACTGAAATACATGGTGGACAGGATAGGTGTGGAAATCCTCTTCGTTGGATATGACAACAAGTTCGGTAAAGACCGCAAAGGGGATGCGGAGGGATTGGCCGAATGTGCAAAGAAGAACAAGTTCAGGATCGAAAAATTACCTGAATTCGAATCTGAACTCGGCCGGATAAGTTCAACAACAATAAGAAATTCAATTGCGAAAGGTGACCTGGAAATGGCTGGAAAAATGCTGGGATACAATTATTACCTGGCCGGAAGAATTGTTGAGGGGAACCATATAGGGCGAAAAATTGGTTTCCCCACAGCCAATGTTCATCCCCTGGATCCCTATAAATTGATACCCATGAATGGTGTTTATGCCGTCAGAACAGAATTACGGGGGAAGATATATAACGGCATGCTTAACATCGGGTTTCGTCCGACCATCGACAGTCCTTTTGCAGTAAAGATCATTGAAGCTCATCTTTTTAATGTGTCCGGCGATTTCTACGATGAACAAATCACGATCCATTTTGTAAAAAGGATAAGGGATGAAATGAAATTCGGGGGATTGGATGAATTAAAACAACAGCTGGATAAGGATAAAGACAGGATAGTGAAGCTGCTGTCTTGAAATCTGGTATATTTTTCCGGAAAAGTGTACTTTTGCAGACCAATCAGGATATTTTGTCAGGTCTGATGCTTAAATGATTATGGAAACTATGAATTATACAGAAACACTTCCCTATAAAGTGGCCGACCTCGGTCTGGCCGAGTTTGGAAGGAAAGAGATCGGGATTGCCGAGAAGGAGATGCCCGGACTGATGTCCATCAGGAGAAAATATGCGAGTGAGAAGCCATTGCAGGGCGCAAGGATAACGGGG
>CAZIAU010000636.1:0-2471 GCA_964536755.1 uncultured Bacteroides sp.
GGAGCTGGGATGCAGTGGAAAAAGATGTTTCGACCAGTCTCTGGGGAACCGGGGTATCCTTCTCCGAATCCAGGTTAAATGAGGGGCTGCTCTTTACTGGAACAGACGACGGTGTGGTTTCGGTCAGTGAAAACGGCGGGGGTGAATGGAAACAGATTATGAGTTTCCCGGGTGTGCCTGAATATACATATGTGAGCGACCTCCTGGCAGACCGTTTCGACGAAAATGTGGTCTATGTCACATTTGACAACCGTAAAAGGGATGATTTCAAACCCTACATCCTGAAGAGTACGGACAAAGGATCCACCTGGGTATCCATTTCGGGGAACCTGCCGGAAAATGGAACAGTGCATACCATTGAACAGGATCCCGAAGTACCCGGACTCCTGTTTGCAGGAACCGAATTCGGCTTCTATTTTACTCTTGACGGCGGAAAAGAGTGGACCAGGCTCAAATCCGGAATGCCTACCATCAGTGTGAAGGATGTAACCATACAGGAGAGAGAGAATGACCTGGTGATCGCAACTTTCGGAAGAGGCTTCTACATTCTGGATGATTATACCCCGCTTCGGGAACTGGCAAAAGAGAAGACAATCCTCGAGAAGCAGGCCCATATTTTTGATGTAAAAGATGCCCTGATGTATATACAGACCCGTGGAAAAAGCGCTCAGGGATCTACATTCTTCAGTGCAAAAAATCCTGATTTTGGTGCCACGTTCACCTATTTCCTGAAGGACGTACCAAAATCGCTTAAAGAAATAAGGCACGAAAAAGAGAAAGAATTGTTTGAGAACAAGCAGCCCATACCACAACCCACCAGGGAACAATTGAGGGAGGAAGAAGCTGAAGAGACTCCTTATCTGGTCTTTACAGTAAGAGACGGATCGGGTGAGGGGATCAGGAAGCTCTACAAGAAGGCTTCAAAAGGGATCAACCGGATCACCTGGGACCTGCGTTACTCATCCACTGATCCAATTTCAACAAGGGTCTCCTCCAGATCTTCATCATCTGACAGTGAAGATGGTTCATCCACCAGCGGCCTGCTGGCCATGCCGGGGACATACAGTGTGGAGCTCTACCTTGTATCCGGGGATGAGGTGACCAGACTTGTCGAACCTGTTTCATTCAGGGCAACCCTGTTGAATCGGGCCACACTGCCCGCCGGGGACCTTGATGCACTGGTGGCATTCCAGAATAAGGTTTCAGAATTTTCCAGGGTAATGACCGGAGCCAGGCGTCTGGCCCAGGAACATCAGGCCAAACTGGCTGCCATCAGGAAAGCCATCAGGCAAACGCCGGGAACCGGTGAAGAGATATTTGAAAGAGTCCGGGATCTGGAGAAAGACATCAGGGATATTCTATATACAATGGAAGGTCCGGAGGCTGCCGCAAGCTGGGAAGAACTTCCCCCCATGGCCATGCCCCTCAACCGGCGTCTGAATGTGATGATCAGGACCCACTGGTCCTCAACCTCAGAATTGACAACAACCGAGATTGATCAACTGGAGATCCTGAAGGCAGAATTCCCGCCGTTACTGGCTAAACTTGAGAAGGTTACCAACGAGTTAAAACAGATCGACCAGGAGCTCGAATCACTGAAGGCTCCATGGACGCCGGGACGGGTCCCGGAGCTGGAGTAGCTTAACCTTTTACATTAAAATCTAATCCCAGGAAGTCGGCAATCTCCTTCATTTCCATCTGGATGGGTTCCAGGACGCTGATCCCCTCTCTGCGGATACGTTCCTCTTTCTCCCTTTCGATATCTCCGGGGATCAGCACGCGTTCGCAGCCCTTGGCCGGTCTGGCATTGCGGAAGGTCTCTATCCATTTATCCATACGGGCCTTGAAGACATCCGGTTCCTGGAAGCCGTCTATGCGCATGGCGCCGAAAAAGTGACCCGTACCTTCGCCCACCTTCTCTTCCTTCACAGGCAGGTAGGCCAGTGACGGGGGACAGAATGGTCCGAAGTTGGCCCCCGACAGGACGGCGGAAAGGATGTCCACAATCGCACTCAGGGCATACCCCTTATGGCTCCCGTGCTGGGTGGTACCCCCCAGGGTTACCATGGATCCCCCGCGGGTGATGACATCCGGGTCGTCGGAGGGCATCCCGTCGGCGTCCTGCACCCAGCCCAGAGGTACCTTTTCCCCCTTTTTTGCAGCAATGGCCAGTTTCCCCCGGGCAATGGGCGTGGTCGAGAAATCGGATACAAAGGGAGGATGCTTGCCGGCAGGGACCGATACGGAAATGGGATTGGTGCCCAGCATCGGCTCGACAGAGTTGGTGGGTGCCACCAGGGGATTGGCAATAGTCAGGCTGATCCCGATCATATCGTGTTTCAGAGCCATCATCGAATAGTATCCCGCGAAACCGTAATGGTTGGACCCTTTTGTGGATACCCATCCTGTTCCAGCAGTTTTGGCTTTTTCTATGGCGATCTGCATTGATTTTGTGGCGGCGATCATACCAA
>CAZIAU010000637.1:0-2464 GCA_964536755.1 uncultured Bacteroides sp.
CACTCTTTCCCGTATCATTGTCGGTGAGATCGCATTTGAGGGAAAGCTGAAGATAGGTCACAATGTGGAACTTGGCTATTTTGCCCAGAACCAGGATGAGATCATGGATGGTAACCTGACAGTGATGGAAACAGTCGACCGCGCTGCAGTCGGAGATATCCGTGCCCGGATGAGGGACATTCTCGGAGCATTTTTATTCAGAGGCGAGGATGTTGATAAAAAGGTTAAGGTGCTGTCGGGGGGTGAGCGTTCGCGGCTGGCAATGGCCAGGATGTTGCTTCAGCCTTTTAACCTCCTGATACTGGATGAACCGACCAACCACCTGGATATGCGGTCCAAGGATATCCTGAAAAATGCACTGATGGCATTTGATGGTACACTTATTGTGGTTTCTCATGACCGGGAATTTCTTGACGGACTGGTTGACAAGGTTTTTGAATTCAGGAACCGGAAAGTCAGGGAACATCTCGGGGGTATATATGACTTTCTGCAACGGAGGCATCTCTCTTCCCTCAGGGACATTGAAAGGAAGGAGAAGACGGGAGATGAACGGTTACCGGGAGAAGTCAGCGGGAGTAACCGTGGCAGCCGGGCCCGGCGGGACGTGAGAAAAGTGATCCGGGATGGCGTAATTGTGGTTCCGGCTGACGGGGAAAAAGAGAAGAGTAACAACAAGGCGGAATATGCACGAAGGAAAGAGGTTGAAAAAAAGATAAGGAAAATATCAAACCGGGTTAAGGCCCTGGAGAGGGAGATAGAGGAAATTGAAACAGAGCTTAAACGTATGGATGAATTGCTCATGAATCCGGATAATATAAGTGGCATGCAGGTGTACGAAGATTATGAGAAGCTTAAATCCAGGCATGACGAAGCCCTGGCTGCCTGGGAAAAGCAAACACTGCATCTTGAAAAGATATCGGCAAAGAGAAATTGACTATTTTTAAGGTTATGATAAGGAAGCATTTGCGAATCATATGGGTGTGGATGATCATTTTCTTTGCAGGAGGATGCGGAACCACAGAGAAGACAACTACCGAATCCCCGGTTGGTTATCTGGCTTCTCTCTACAATCCGAGTAAGCTTTCCCTTCATCCCGATTTCTCCATTTTCCATGAAAATAATGTTTTTTCCACCCTATATATCCGTGCGTACCCATCCGAACTCCGGTTCAATCAGGCCAACGAAGAGTCGGAATACAGGGCATTGATTTCGATCAGTTACCGCCTGATCAAACTGGATGAAGACAGCTTTGATGGAGTAGTGGTTGATTCATCTGCCATTACATATAAGTTGCTGGCAAAGGATGAGAAAAGACCGGCTTTTTTTGCATCTATCCCAATCCCGGCAAAGTCCGGCAATAAATATCTGCTCAGACTGGAGTCCACTGATCTGAACAGGGGAAGTATCGGGCTTGAATATATGTACGTTGACAAGCGCACAATTTACGGTGCCCAAAATTTTAAAGTAGTATCCCTGCACTCCGGATATCCCAAATTCATGCATTTTTTTATGCCCGGTGAGAAGTTCAATATCAGATACCGTGACCCGGACCGGGATTCCCTTTTTGTTGACTATTTCAGTCTTGAGAGCGAATTACCCAGGCAACCTGTGAATTCAGCTGCAGGATATACGATTCCACAAAAGCCGGATAGCAGTTTTGTATTTCCCCTGAACGACACCACCAATTACGATCTTAAAGAGGAGGGGATGTATTTTGTAAGAGTGGACAGGGAGCAGGATGAGGGACTGACCCTGTTCAACTTCGGGGGGACATTCCCCGATGTGAATACTAACACAGAACTTATGGAACCTCTGTTCTATCTTGCCACCCTTGCCGAGTACAGGGACCTGCGAATGGAACCCAACCGAAAATTAGCGGTTGATAATTACTGGTTAAAGCTGGGAAACAGCGTGGAAAAATCGCGCGAATTAATAAGAATTTATTACAACAGGGTAGTTTACTCAAACCTTTACTTTACTTCAAACAAAGAGGGTTGGAAATCTGACAGAGGTATGATATTCATTCTGTTTGGACCACCTAACAGGATACAGATGACAGGCAATGGTGAAAGGTGGTACTATTTTGCCCGTCGTAAAAACAGGCCCATTGAATTTCGTTTTGAGCGAAGACCGGATGTATTCTCTCTATACCACATGGATTGGGTGAAGACCCCCGAATCCCGTTCTTCCTGGACAGAGGCTGTGCGATCATGGCGAAATGGTAAAGTATATTCACCGGGATCATGATATGGCTGTTAATGATGGATTCATATTCGGTATTCATGCTGTCCTGGAGGCTGTAAAGGCAGGAAGAGACATTAACAAGGTATTGGTCAGGCGTGGAGCAGGTTCTGATCTTATCCGTCAGTTGACATCTGAATTGAGACGTCTTGATATACCGGTACAAATGGTTCCGGTTGAAAAACTGGACCGTATAACCAGGAAGAATCATCAGGGAGTGATT
>CAZIAU010000638.1:0-2461 GCA_964536755.1 uncultured Bacteroides sp.
AGCAACTTTGTTTAAATATAAAAAACACACTCCATTCGTTCGAAAACCAGGGCAACAGACAAGTCACCCCGGAAAGGATCTTTATTACGGGTCCTGGAAGTCTTTACCCAGACATAGAGATTTTTATAGAAAAATTTATTTCTATCCCCGTTGAAAGGATAGATATAGCCCGGGATATGAAGGTATCTATGGGTGATGATCTAGCAAGACTATGGGACCCAACTTTAATGAATGGGGCGCTTGCCCTTATTTTTAGAGATTTAAAAAACCATAATGGCAAGGTTGATAATATTTCTGATCGGTGTGGGATGGAATATTACAGTTATGGCTCAGGAGCCAACCCTGATAACACTTAAGGACTGCATCGGCCTGGCCATAGAGCACAGTTTTCAATTGCAATCGGATGATTATGAAATTTCTGTTGCTGAAAATGCTGCATCGATAGCAGAATCAAGGTCCCTCCCCAGGATCAGTGGAGAGCTTGCCATGGACAACAAGTTCCTGCAACCTTACTATTTTAATCAGATGTGGGCGTCGGTCCATGCCGATTGGTCGCTGGGTGACCTGATCATGAAAACAGGACGTTCCGCACTTCAGGAGATTGAAACCAGGCGACTGGAAAAAGAGCAACACCAACTGGATGTAATAGGTCGTTCAACTTCCCTCTACATGAGTATGCTGCAGGTTGACAAGCAGATAGAGATCCTGGGAAAAAAGGTGATGTTCCTGGAACACCATTACGAGGTATCCCGGGGAATGTGGAAGGCAGGCCTGAGGTCGCAGCTGGATATATTACAGACCGAAACAGAGATAGCCAGATTGCGGGAAGATTCGGCCCGGCTGGCAATGGTTCATCATGATCTGGGTGTTGAGCTGGTACATCTGCTGGGATTGAGCAGTGCTGATAACCTGCAGCTGGCTTCACTACGACTTGACTCCCTGGTGGATGTTGAGGTGCCGGAAATATCACTGCAGACCCTGTCAGAAAATCCGGTGCTTTCAGCATTTGATTCCAGGATGGCGGCACAACAGTTCAGAACAGATGAAATCGGTGCGGCCCAGATCCCGCATATCTCCATGGGGAGTGGTTATGTGAATGATGAAGATCCCACGGGGGATGGGAATTACTGGCAGATTAACGCCGGCGTCGTCATACCGATCTACTCCGGGAAAGCTTTCACCTATGAAAAACAGGGATCCAAAGCAATGGAGGAATCGCTGGCTGCTCAGCGAAGCGAAGCGGAAAGGGAATTATTAATACACCTGTTCAGGATCCATGACAAACTGGTCAACACAAGAAGAGTGATGGAACTCCAGTACCAGAGGCTGGATATATCTGTCAGGGCTGTCGATATTGCAGAGATCAATTATAAAGCGGCAATAGCCTCAAATATTGATTTCATTGCTTCACAGCAACAGCTCACCAATACAGAGCTGGAGATTGAGACGACACGACTGGAATATGTCATTAACCTGATTGAATTTTATGTTACCAACAACCAGGTCGACCGGATTGTAGCGATGGGAACAAACCAGTAATAAATAAACAGGAATGAGAATATCAGGATTTTTCATCACTCTTCCCGTGATCATGCTGCTGGGTTCATGCAATCAGCAGGGGACCGGCAGTCCGAAGGAGCTTCCTCCATTAGCCATCCATGTAGAGAAAGTAGTCCGTATGGATATAACGGACAGCATTCAGATATTTGGTATGGTGAAATTGAGACAGGAAGCTTTCCTGGCTTCTCAGTTCGATGGCCGGTTGACAGGATTTTCACTGCTTCAGGGTGACCGGGTGGAAAAGGGCCGGGAAATAGGGATCGTTGTTCCACCCGGGCGGGAAGCGCTGAGACAGGTCACCACGGAGATAAATGATTATCAGAAACAGATCCTGGAGCAGGAAATCAGGGAAATTCCTTTATACTGTCCTATAAGCGGGACCGTACTGGAGGTGATGCAACACAACGGGGATGTATTGCAGCAAGGGGAAACCATTGTTCATATTGCAGATCTGGCTCAGCTGGACATTTACGGGGACCTTCCTGTGGCCTACCTGCCGCAGGTAAAAAGACTGAAAGCGCTCAGGGTTACATTCGTGGATTATCCACACATGCCCCTGCTTTTACCCATCAGCGCATTTGATGGCAGGGTGGATGCTCAGAAACAGACCATCCAGATCCGGCTGGCATTGAAAAATCCGCAGGATGAATACAGGCCGGGAATGATGGTCAGCATGGACTTCCCCGATAAGGTGCATCCCGGGGCACTGGTTATTTCCAGGCCCGCACTGCTGGAGGAGGAGGGGGTGTACAGTGTATTCGTACTAAAGGATGACCGGGTTGAAAAAAGGGATGTAAAAATCGGGATCAAACATGATGATTATGTGGAGGTGCTCCTCGGAGTGACTGAAGGGGAACTGGTTGTCAACCAGAAGGCCTACTCATTAACCGACGGAATGAAA
>CAZIAU010000639.1:0-2458 GCA_964536755.1 uncultured Bacteroides sp.
AGTGAATTGTACACTTCAATCCTGCTTATTGGATCCTGTATACTCAGGTAAAGTACATCCTGCGCAGGATTTGGATAGGTATGCAGGTCAAACTTCACAAGGTCGCGGTTGATCCCCGTTGATTCCGAATAGACGAAATCATCGAAATAGGTCCATCCTGCATTATCATCATTAAATTCTGGTTTATAAACAGGTACAAGAAAATCAGGTGTGTCGGTGACATCGTTATCCAGCAACAGGGTAAGTGTTCCCCCGATATCAGATGACGGGTTGGTCCAGTTCAGTGTCCACTGAGTCCAGTCAGCTGCTGCAGGCAGATCCCACATAGCCATTTTGTCATTATAGTTGATGCCGAGAGTATCATAGGTTGTCTCTATGGTATACTGAGCATCTCTTACTACGTAGTTGGTATCGACAACCGGATCCATAGGGCTTCCCATGGCTATCATGATATCATCCACATATCCAAGATCAGCTGCATCATAGGTCCCGATCAGATCAAAGGTGACAGTAGCCGGAGAGCTTACGGAAGAATCGGCAAGCCATGACCCTTGTTTATACTCATAGTAGAACCTTTTCCAGTAATCGGACCTGAGGGTCCAGTATATGGCGTCGGCCGTTACGGAGTCTATCATGGGATCATCAGGTACGATTCCGTCCGGGTCTCCCAGGAGATCATACTTGGTTCCGGCACCCAGCATCAGGATAAACTGCACATCTCCCTTGTACATGAATTCCCATATATAGCTCGAATCATCCACTACGCTCACATATCCTTCTGCTCCACCCCATCCGGGATCTCCGGGTAACCAGAGCGCTTCAGGATCTGACCAGGCCTCATCGTCCTTTGTGGCAGCCGCCCAGTCATTCCAGCCCCAGTTGTCGGAACCCGACCATACCCAGGCTCCATTGGGCAACATCTGGTCATCCAGGTTATCGAAATTTTGTTGGGCAAGGATGGTATCCGCTTTCACAGCCATGGTATCTATCTGAAGTTCCAGGATTTCAGCATAATCACCGAGATCAGCCACCATAAAGGTGTCTATGAAACTATCAAGGGTATCAATGTGTGGATTATCAGTATCAAGCACTATGATCGGATTTGCCGAGTCAGCGACAAGCATGGAACCCGCGGGTAGCGGGAATTCACTGGTAGTAACTCCATAATCGTCATAAAACTCCAGTGACAGCGTGGCATCGTTCCCCTTATACCAGAAGCTCAACTCCATGTCTTTCCCTTCTGCACCCAGAGCAGGCAGGTAGTAAGTTACATTTCTATTAATCAGGGAGGTATCTATGTCTATGGAGTCATAGGGCATGGCCACATCCGCCGTATCAATGCTAACCTCATAGTAATCCTGAAGTCGGAGGCTCTGCAGTCCGGCATCGGTGTGGTTTTCGGTCCAGGAGATGAAATCACCAGATTCAACAAGGCCTCCGGGGAATATATTTATCAGCCACTCCGTGTTCAGACCTTCCAGTTCAAAATCCCCGTTTACAAACCCGAACGGTTCCTCTCCGGAATACTGTCCATCGTACCATTCACCATAGTAAATATCGTCAACGTATCCACCCGGCACATCGGCATACCACATGACTGTGTTAAGAACTCCCTTTATTGTACCCGGCATATCCCAGACAAATTCAAAATATGTCCAGTCATCCGTAACGCCATCCGGTTCGTCCTGAAGAAATTCAAATCGAATGGCATCCTGGTCCGGATACTGATGCCAGACTGAATCTGCGCCCACATACTCTGCCAGTGCAGGGGGCAGATCATTCTCCGTCATACGGACATCACGGTAGATGTAATTGTTAAAATACTGCAGTGTCCCCTTATACCAGAAACTATTCTTCATCTTTTTTTGCTCCTGTCCGCGTACTGGATACGAGATCCAGATATAATGCCATTGAGCAAAGAAATAGAGGCTCCAGCTGCCGCTGTGAGACTCCGTGTCGGTAAGATAGGCTGAAGGAAAGGATGCAATACCATTCGATCCGTAGTCATTATCCCACCCTCCATACCAGAATATGGAATTCAGATCATGTTCCATATTCGGATTCTGGGTGTAATTCACAGGAATGTCCTGAGCAGTGAGAGTAACCTGCCAACCTAAGGCTAGCAGGATGACCATCGTTGATAGAAGTAATTTTTTCGTTTTCATAAGCGTTTTAATTTAAGATTGATAAGTAACATTTGTTTTATTGGATCATTATTTTAATTCTAAGGGCAAATACCAGTTATTTGTATCCATCAGGCGGTTCCTGACCTCTTCGCGTTTCTGTTCATCGGTAAATTTGGCCGCAACTTTATCTGCCAGGTAGGCAGGATCGTCCCTGTACCTGGCAATACGCATCAGGTCAAACCATCTGTGGCCTTCGAAGGCCAGCTCAAGGGCTCGCTCTTCCATGATCAGGTCTTCCACAGGTTCAGTGATCCTGATGTCCTCCACGGTCA
>CAZIAU010000640.1:0-2450 GCA_964536755.1 uncultured Bacteroides sp.
GATTGCATTAAAAACTGAAGGTATGCTGGATAAGCATAACCAGAGCAAAGCGGTGCTTCATCGATGGAGGGTGGAGGGACAGGACGAAGAGGGAATGCTTCCCCGGGCTTACCTGGATCATCCCGCCAATAACCTGGGCTCGGACAGGTATGTGGAGAATGGGGACTTTCTCAGGTTGAATAATCTTACACTCAGCTACAGTTTCAATAAGAATATATGCAAGAAATTGCATATTGATAACATGGATGTGGCAGTGTCCATGCGAAAGATCCTCACATTCACTAACTACTCCGGTCAGGATCCGGAGATACCCCAGGATTCCAGCGATCCGTTCTGGTTCGGAACAGATAAGGCACGGACTCCAATCCCGAAAGCATTTACCCTTAGTTTTGCCGTCGGATTTTAAGATTTTAGTGTGAAATATATTAGATACATATTCCTCCTTGTCCTGGTCCCGATCCACTCCTGTGATCAGTGGCTGGAGCTGATTCCTCCCAACGGACTGGTACAGGATGAGTACTGGAAAACAAAGGAAGATGTGGAAGCAACCCTGATGGGTGCCTATGCGCTATTCAACCAGATAGACGAGAAGCTCTTTCTTTACGGTGAGATCAGGGGTGACCTCATTTCACGTGATAACAATACTCCCAATTACATCAACTCCATCATTGAAGGGAATATCTATCCCAATAATCAGCTCTGCGACTGGTCAGAGTTTTATGAGATCATCAACTACTGCAACAATGTATTAAAGTACGCTCCTATCGTATTTGACATTGACAAAACCTTTTCGGAGTTTCAGATGAAGGGGCTCGAATCGGAAGCTCTCTTTTTAAGGAGCCTGGCCTATTTCTACCTGGTGAGAATCTTCCGGGATGTGCCATATGTCACCGAACCATCCGAATCGGACGATGTGGAATTTTA
Source organism: uncultured Bacteroides sp. (assembly GCA_964536755.1). Lineage (GTDB taxonomy): Bacteria > Bacteroidota > Bacteroidia > Bacteroidales. The sequence goes on from CAZIAU010000640.1 coordinate 925, forward strand.
TCTCCCAAAATCAGATGAATCGGTAATCCTGGAAGGCATCACAGCAGACCTGCTTGAGGCAAGAAGATATGTCAGGGAGGAGTACGGATCCCTGGAAAATAATATGGGAAGAGCATCGAAAAATGCAATTAATGCCCTGCTGGCAGATATCAGCCTCTGGAATTTCGAGTACCAGGAGTGCATCGACTATATCGAAGCGATTGAGGAGAGTTCCGTGACCCTTGTATCAAGTGGAAAATGGTTCAGTATCTACTATCCCGGGAATTCACTTGAAAGCATCTTCGAATTGCAGTTTGACAGTAAACTGGATCAGAACAATACCATGTACAAGGTCACCTATACCGAGGAAAAGTATACCGCAAGCCTTAAGGCTTTCGAAAAGCTGTCACTGGAAGAAACCGGTGAAATTGTGAGGGGTGAGGGGTCTTTTCGAACCACCGATTCCAAGATCTGGAAATATTGCGGATCCTCTCCCGATGGAAAAAGCTTGCGTCCAAGTTCCGAAAAAGCAAGTGCGAACTGGATTGTCTACAGGTATGCCGACATAGTGCTGATGAAAGCTGAAGCGCTCTCTCAAATGGGATCCTACGATCTGGCCATTGAGCTTATAAACCAGATCAGAAGAAGGGCATTGATGGAAGAAAAGTCAGCACCCCAGAATCCTGCTGCATTTGAAGACCTTATCCTTGAAGAGCGTGCCAAGGAACTGGCCTTCGAAGGTAAGAGATGGTTTGACCTTCTCAGAATGGGAAGGCGAAACGACTTTGCAAGGAAAGAGAAACTGATCTCCATTATAATCGAAAATTTTCCATCCAACAAACGTCTGGTACTGGCTTCAAAATTAACTGATCCCATGGGATGGTACATGCCCATTGAGGATGATGAAATAGAAAGGAATAACGAATTGGTGCAGAATCCCTATTATGAAGGGTATTAAACTTAACATACGGCCCATATTCATGGGATCCCTCTGGATCTGCCTGCTCATATGCAGTCAGTCATGCGATCCCACTACCAGTAGTTCATCCTTTCTGGAGGTAGAATTGACCACCATCACCCACTATATTGAAGATCACCAGGAAGAGTACTCATATTTCTGGGAGTTGCTGGTCAGCACTGAGATGAAAGGATCCCTTACCGCATACAATCCAAATGGATCCGGATATACGCTTTTCATGCCCGACAACGGGGCCTTTGAACAATATATCCGGGACAATGACAATTACTCCAGTTTTGAGGCTTTGCTGGACGACCGTGATTTTGCAAGTCTCCTGATCAGGTATCACCTGGTAAACACCAGCCTGCAGACCAATGATTTTCCTTTCGGCGCTTTACCGGACACCACATACACAGGTGATTTCCTCACTATCGGTTTCAGTAAAACACTCGATTCTACAGTTTACAAAGTCAATAATGTCGCTCCTTTGATTGAATCCAACATCGAACTTATCAATGGGTATATCCATGTGATCGACCAGGTTCTTGAACCCGTATCCTTCAGCAGCTATGACTGGTTGCTCCAGAAC
>CAZIAU010000641.1:0-2443 GCA_964536755.1 uncultured Bacteroides sp.
ATCAATCCAGATCTGCTCGGAATCCATCTTATGCTTGGTAAGGTCTTCCACATCCACATTACGGAAATTACCCAGGCCGACATGCAGAGTTATATATGCAAAATTAATGCCTTTGATTTCCAGCCTTTTCAGCAATTCCCTGCTAAAATGCATACCGGCCGTTGGGGCTGCCACTGCTCCTTCATGCTTGGCATAAACCGTTTGATAACGCTCCCTGTCCTCCGGTTCAACCTTTCGTTCAATAAATTTTGGAAGAGGTGTTTCTCCCAGATCGAACAGAGTCTTTTTAAACTCCTCATAATCTCCATCATACAGGAATCTGAGAGTTCTTCCCCGGGAAGTAGTGTTATCGATTACCTCCGCAACAAGGACATCATCTTCACCAAAATATAGTTTATTCCCGATTCTGATTTTTCTGGCCGGATCAACCAGCACATCCCAGAGTCTCTGCTCCCGATTCAATTCTCTTAATAAAAAGACCTCGATCTCGGCCCCTGTTTTTTCTTTATTTCCATACAGACGGGCAGGGAATACCTTGGTGTCATTAAAAACCATTACATCCTTATCTTCAAAATAATCGATGATATCCTTAAATGTTCTATGTTCAATCTTTTTTGTGTCGCGATGAAGAACCATTAAACGTGATTCGTCACGATTTTTGGCAGGGAATTTAGCTACAAGGTCGGGGGGCAATTCAAATTTGTACTGGGATAATTTCATTGTTTATAAGGGATTTCTTTTATGATGCGAGCATCATTCTACGTAAAAAACGCAATTTTGTTACAAAAGTTCTAATTTTTCTATAAAGTTTTCAATCGAAATGGCTTCGGAAACACTATGAGGGCCAATTTTGGTTCGCCTGAGCCCTGTAAGATGGGCCCCTGATGAGAGTTTGATCCCAAGATCCCTGGCCAAAGACCTGATGTAAGTACCCTTACTGCATTCAATAAGGAGCGTAAGATCAGGAGGTGTAAATGAAATCAGCTCTATTCGGTGAACTGTGATGTAATGAGGCTTTAACTTAATAATTTTCCCTTCCCTTGCCATGTTGTACGCTCGCTTCCCATCAACGCTCTTCGCTGAATATTGAGGGGGAAGCTGTTCCTGAGTTCCTGTAAATGAATTAAGAGCATTAATTACCATCTCATCTGTGATGTGATCAAATGGAAAAATTTCATCAACCTCGGTTTCCAGATCAAAAGAGGGTGTTGTGGCTCCGAAACGGATCTTTGCTTCGTATGCCTTGTCCAGGTCCTGAAACTGCATGATATTCTTGGTAGCCTTTCCCGTACAAATGATCACCAGCCCTGTGGCAAGGGGATCCAGGGTACCTGCGTGTCCCACCTTTATTTTTTGTATTCCAAGATGATGACGCAGGGATTTACGGATCTTGTTAACCAAATCAAAAGAAGTCCATGTCAAAGGTTTATCAATTAACAGGACCGTCCCTTCGAGGTATGTTTCCGGGTTGTGATAATCCATTAAATCAGGCAATCACAATTGATACGATTCCAATAACGGCACAGTAGAGAGCAAACCAGTAAAGATTCCCTTTTTTTACCAGGTTTATCATCCAGCTGCATGCAAGGAAACCTGACAGATATGCAGCTACAAAACCTGTAACCAGCGCCAGAACAGGAATTGAATCCGGACCGGAGGAGGATATTGACAGGATATCCAGCAATGCAGCCCCGATGATCGGAAGTAATACCATCAGGAAAGAAAACCTTGCAACTTCACTTTTCCCGTTTCTTAAAAGCAGTCCGGTTGATATGGTTGCACCTGAACGGGATATCCCCGGTATTACTGCTGCAGCCTGGGCAATTCCAATAAGGAATGCATCCAGGAAGGGGATTTTCTTATTACCGGTCTTCACAAGTTTGGTTGAAATAAGCAATAGTGCTGTCAGGATCAATGCCCCCCCAACCATTTTCAGGTTACCGGAAAAGAGAGCCTCAACCTCCTCCCGGAATAATATACCCACCACCAGGACGGGTATCATGGAAACCAGGATTTTTGAAACATACCTGGTTTCTTCGTTCCATCGGAATTTAATGAGCCCGGCTGACAGATCTTTTATTTCACGGAAAAATACGGTTATTGTGCTCAGCACGGTAGCAAAGTGAACCAGCACAGTAAATGTGAGATTTTCCTTATTCTCTACATTGAGAAGTACTTTTCCAATTTCCAGGTGGCCACTGCTGCTGACAGGCAGGAATTCGGTGAGTCCCTGAACAATGCCAAGGATTAATGCTTCAATCCAATTCATAAGAGAAACAATAAATGCTATTTTTCGCCGGAAGATTTAGGTTTTTTCATAATGGCCCATATTTCGAATATGAAACCTGCGAGAACGACCATTGGGGCCAGCGTGATTCTGCGAAAACTGAAGATCTCTTTCTCATTAAAGATATTACATAATTCTCAAATCTATTCAATCTTG
>CAZIAU010000642.1:0-2442 GCA_964536755.1 uncultured Bacteroides sp.
ATGGTATTCAATTCCTTTGCCTTTCTTATATTCTTTATATTATTTTTCTTCTTGTACTGGTTTATCAATAATAAACTGGGAACGAAATGGAGAAATCTGTTTATAATAATTTCAAGCTATATTTTTTATGGTTGGTGGGACTGGAGGTTCCTAAGCCTGATTATCATCAGTTCCATAAGTGATTTCATCATCGGTTTACAGATCTCTAAAAGCAAAAGCAATTCATTTCGCAAAACACTATTAATTACAAGCCTGGCAATAAACCTTGGAATCCTGGGTTTTTTTAAATATTTCAACTTTTTTATTGAGAGTCTTGCTGAGATTTTAATGTTATTCCAGATTCCGTTGAATCTGAGCACCATAAATATTATTCTCCCCGTTGGAATATCATTTTATACATTTCAAACCCTGAGTTACACTATAGATATTTATAGATCAAAATTAGAACCTACCAAGGACATTATCTCATTCTTTGCATTTGTGTCATTCTTCCCTCAACTGGTTGCTGGCCCAATCGAAAGGGCAAGTAACCTTTTAAAACAGTTTCATGATAATAAAACCTTTGGATATAATGCATGTGTTACCGGACTAAGACTTGCTCTATGGGGATTTTTTAAAAAAATAGTTATTGCTGATAATTTCGGGGTATTAGCAGATAACATTTTTAATCAGTCCCATCCAATTTCAGGATTGGAAGTACTTATAGGAGCTCTGTTTTTCGGCATCCAGATTTATGCAGATTTTTCAGGCTATTCCGATATTGCCATTGGTATCGCCAGGATGCTTGGATTCAATCTTATGACAAATTTCCGGACTCCATATTTTGCAGAATCCTTTACCGAGTTCTGGCATCGATGGCATATATCACTCTCAACATGGTTCAGGGACTATGTTTACTTCCCGTTGGGAGGGAACCAGAAAGGATTAGTACGAACCAATGTCAACCTGTTTATTACCTTTTTATTATCTGGTCTCTGGCATGGTGCAAATATTACTTTTCTTATCTGGGGAAGCCTTCATGGAATAATGCTGATCATTGAAAAGCAGTTCAATCTCAAGAAATTTAACAATTATTACCGTCCTTTTGTCATCTTAGTTGTGATTTTATTGTGGATCCCCTTCAGAGCCCAAAATCTCAGTAACTTAAAAGAACTCTCTCTTGCATTAATAGATTTTTCCCATTATTCATCAGAACAATTACAACAGGTAATAATATCATTTTCAGTCCTTCGGTTTATTCTTCTCCTTGTCATATTAATATTTCTTGTCGTGACCGAATATAATATGAAACAGGAGGATTTTAATACCTGGATATCTGGAAAAGCAAAAATCACCAGATTTACATTTTACTATATACTGATATTGCTAATTATATTCATAGGAAATTTTAGTGTGAAACCCAATTTCATCTATTTTCAATTCTGATGAATAAACTTATCCCAAGGATATTACTTTTTATAGGCCCGTTAATCCTGGGATTATTTATATTACCTGTGAATAAACGGCTAAAATATACTGGTCTTGAAAATGACTGTTATAATCACGGGATATGGATCTATGATCGAATATATAACAATCCGGATAAGGTGGATGTAGTTTTTCTGGGCTCTTCCCATACAATCAACGGGATCAATGATGAACTCATTTCAGAATATCTTGCTCCTTTGGAAGTATTGAACTTTGGATATTGCAGGTTTGGAAGAAACCTGCAATATGTACTGCTTAAAGAAATTGTTAACGGGAAAAATATCAGTGTTCTGATATTGGAAGTCAGGGACAGAGAAGGCAGGAATAGTCACCCCGTATTCCCTTTTGTTGCATCCAGCAAGGATGTTATCAGCGTTAGTCCCTTATTTAAGAAAAACTGGCTTTCGGATATATGGAAAAATTCCTGCTATAAAATCGAACTGCTTCAGAACGAATTATATCATGAATCCCCGGAAGTGTCATTTAGACTTAATCCATACGGGCATTCTTCATCTCCTGATACAGCTTCTTCTGAATTCCTTACTAAAGAAGGACTAAGAAGGGATAATGCTTTGAAAGATAGATCAAGGTTCAGTAGCAAATTCCACAACAATTTTTCCATGACCTACCTCAGGAAAATATCCAGAGTGTGCAAGAAGAATAATATTTCATTATATTTTTTATACCTTCCATCATACAGATCCACAAAGTTCGAACCCCAGGAAATCAATGTCTATGAAAGTATCGGCCATGTCTTAATAGCCCCAAAGAATCTCTACAAAGATAAAAATAACTGGTATGACGGAAATCACCTGAATTCAACAGGTGCAAATAAACTTTCAAACTGGATTGCTGAAGAAATTAAGATCAAAATAATACATGAACAGTCCAACGATAGTCCAGGAGAATAAACGAAAGCGTGACTGGCAGTCAAGAGGTCATCGGTTCGATTCCGATATGCTCCACGAAGATTAT
>CAZIAU010000643.1:0-2441 GCA_964536755.1 uncultured Bacteroides sp.
AACCAGGTATGCCTGATTGTCTCTGGCCCGGGCTCGTAAAATGGTAGTATTCCATTCACCTCTTGATCCGTAGGAAGGATTTATTATATATCGTGCGCCGTCCAGGGCCAGGGCTCGGGCCACTTCAGGGACCTGCCGTTCATAACAGATCATCATTCCCATCCTTCCGAAACGGGTATTAAAAGCGCTTATCTCGTATCCCGGGTGATAATATTCAGGCTCAAAATAGTGCTGGGCCATATGTGTTTTCCTGTGAACATGTAAGATATCTCCATTGGAATTGATCCAGGCACAACTGTTATATAATACATCACCGTCACGTTCCAGAAATCCCAGCACAATATCAACTTCCAATTCTCTGGCAAGACCCCTTATCCTCATAACTCCCGGATCATTGACAGTTTCAGCTATTGCCTGAAATTTCACTTCCCATTCGGACCTCTTCTTTTTCTCCAGCACTTCATTAATAAGGTATCCTTCCAGGGCACCTTCTGGTGTAATAACAATCTCGGCCCCGTTTGTAACTGCCTCCCTGGCCATTTTTTCCATTGTGGCCAGATTCGTTTCCTTATCCCATTTCTTTGGGATGTATGACAAACTTGCTATTCTTATATCACCTCCTTTGAATGCCGGATCACCAGGAAAATCCTCCTTATCCATACCGTACAGAGCATTTAACAGCATGCAAGTATTTGAAAGCACTACTACGAAAAGGATTTTTAACAATCTATGTATTTTCATGATTATTTGCTTTTTAATATTTCCTGGTATGCGAACATCTCGTCTCTGAATTTGGCGGCCTCAATAAAATCAAGCTCCTTTGCTGCCTTTTCCATCTGTTTTTTTGTCTTTTCAATTACCTTCTCCAATTCCACTTTACCCATATACTTTACCACGGGATCTGCTGCAATATCTGATTTTGCCTGGTCGGCATATATATTGCTGCCAGTGATATCCCTGTTCTGGTCAAAGAGTGTAACTGTATTTTTGAAGATCTGAGTCGGAGTTATATCATGTTCCTTATTGTACCCCAGTTGCTTTGTTCGCCTCCTGTTTGTTTCATTAATGGTTCTTTCAATTGAACCGGTTATTTTGTCTGCATACATGATCACCTTACCATTCAGGTGCCTTGCTGCCCTGCCAGCTGTCTGAGTCAGTGAGCGTTCGGAACGCAGGAAACCCTCCTTGTCTGCATCCAGAATGGCCACCAGTGAGACCTCCGGCAGGTCCAGTCCCTCTCTTAACAGGTTTATACCCACAAGCACGTCAAAGGCGCCTTTGCGTAATCCTTCAAGAATCTCCACCCGGTCCAGTGTATCTATGTCAGAATGGATATAACGTGTGCGGATGTTCAGCTTGATCAGATAACTGGAAAGCTCTTCGGCCATTCTTTTGGTCAGCGTAGTAACCAGGATACGCTCTTTTTTATCAATTCTCCTGTTAATCTCGCCGATCAGGTGGTCGATCTGGTTCAGGCTTGGTCTTATCTCAATGACAGGATCCACCAGTCCGGTAGGGCGAATTACCTGTTCAACTATAACCCCGCCACTCTTTCCCAGTTCATAGTCAGACGGAGTTGCACTCACATAGAGGGTCTGGCCTATCAGATTCTCAAACTCGTCAAATTTCAATGGCCTGTTGTCCACCGCTGCCGGGAGCCGGAAACCATACTCAACCAGGTTCTTTTTCCGTGAGTAATCCCCACCATACATGGCATGCACCTGGGGGATGGTTACATGACTTTCATCAATGACTGTGATATAATCGTCGGGAAAATAGTCCAGAAGACAGAAAGGCCTTGTCCCTGGAGGCCTTCCATCAAAATACCTTGAGTAATTCTCTATTCCGGGACAATATCCAAGTTCCCTGATCATCTCCAGGTCATAAGTCACCCTTTCCTCGATCCTTTGAGCTTCTATCAGTTTCTGGTCTGATTTAAAGAATTCAATCTGCTTCACCAGGTCATCCTGGATCTCCTTAATGGCTGATTTTATTCTGTTTTTGGACGTGATGAATATATTGGCGGGGAAGATGACAGCCTCTTCCATCTCTTCAACAGTTTGAGCGGTCAAAGGATGAATAGTTTTCAGGGATTCTATTTCGTCCCCCCAGAACTCCACCCGGTAAGCCTTGTCCGAATAAGCCAGGTGTATATCCACAGTGTCCCCTCTTACCCTGAATGTCCCCGGTTTGAAATCCACCTCATTCCTGGAGTAGAGGCTGTCCACAAGTTTTCTCAAAAAAATATTCCGGCTTATGGTTTCTTCCTTGTGGATCCGGATGGTGGAATTGTGAAAGTCCTCAGGGTTTCCGATCCCGTAAAGGCATGAAACCGACGATACCACTATCACATCCCTCCGTCCCGAAAGCAGGGAAGAAGTGGTACTCAGTCTTAATTTCTCAATTTCATCATTGATGGAGAGATCCTTTTCTATGTATGT
>CAZIAU010000644.1:0-2436 GCA_964536755.1 uncultured Bacteroides sp.
GTTCACCCTTCTTGCTCGAAATTAGCTCGACCACTTCACGGTTTAGCCCCTTGCTCGATTTGAAAACATAGTTCTCCGGATCTTTAAATCCGAACTGATACTCACCGATATTATGCTTCCGGGAATTAACGGGCTGGAACTGTGTCAGAGAATCAAAACAGATCCTCTCACCAGCCATATACCGGTAATTCTGATGACAGCCCTCTCTGAAGATCGCCAGAAAATTGAAGGCATTGAGATGGGTGCAGATGCATACCTTACCAAACCTGTTGATATCCAGCTTTTATCTTCTACTATTCATAACCTTATTGAAGCAAGGAAGAAACTGCGCCTTGCTTATGGAGGGATGGAAGCAGCCATAAGCAGGGAGGAGGGATTATCTGCATTCGATGCAAACCTGATCAAACGTGCAAAAGCGTATATTGAACAGAATATAACCAATCCGGATATCTCCACTACTCAATTAGCCTCCGAACTAAATATGAGTCGCACCAACCTCCACCGCAAACTCAAGTCACTTACCGGAAAATCCTCTACGGAATTTATCAGGAATCTTCGCATTAACCGGGCCATGGCTCTGATGGAAAAGGAAAGCAAATCAATAGCTGATATATGTTATGCGGTCGGCTTCGCCTCTACCTCCTATTTCAGTAAGTGCTTCAAAGAGATCTATGGTATTAATCCCAGTACCTACAAGCGAAACCTGGGTAATATCAAGTAGCAATCTTGTCCGGGAAGTAAATCCGGATGTGGATGGTGAGGTCATTTACCACATCCTGTAATACGGTCCGCAATATTCTTGTCTGGTCAGATTGTGTTACGGCCTTTTTATATTTCCTGAGCTCCTTTTTGGCTAAACGAACAGTGAACAATAAAGATGATTCTTCATCCCCCCTGGATTTTGTCATTTTTTGCATCTGGTTAAGCAGATCCATGATTATCTCTTAAAACCAGCAGGAATTGCCTATCTTACTTCTATACAACAAATTATACCTAAAGTTGTTAGTTTCCGCCTTCCATTTAAAAATTATTTCTTTACTAAAAGGGAGGCATTTTTCTATTGCAGGGGAATTCCGATTGATATCCGTACTAAAGTGATTTGTTATATATTTGGGGTATAGATTACCAGCCAAACCTTACCCCGACATTATTTATTATTGATTTTAGATTCAATACATACCTGAAAGATGTATAATAATAAAGGGGCAAATCTAATCAAAGCTTTATATCATTATCCTTCATTATTTTTGGAGCATTGCAATCACCGGGTTTTACACAAGAGGATAACAGCAAAATGGATATTTTAATTGAACCTTTACGGAAATATGCAGGCGAAGTAATTTCGGAAATGCCCGGTATCCGCCTGGAAAGAAAAACCATACTCGATCAGATTGCTGAAGATATAAACAATCAGCTTGACGAAAAGGAAACGGTTCAGCTGATCTACATATGCACCCATAATTCCAGGAGAAGTCATATGGCACAGCTTTGGGCCCAGACAGCGGCCTGTTATTACGGTGTGGATAAGATCACTACCTTTTCGGGGGGAATAGAGGCCACTGAATGCAATATCCGGACCGTCGCCGCACTTCGCCGTGCCGGTTTTTCCGTGGTCAGCAGCATGGAAGAAGAAAACCCGGTCTACCTGATCCAGTACTCGGATGACCGGCCACCCATGAGGGCCTTCTCAAAAATATACAATCAGGACGGGAATCCCACTGACGAATTTATTGCGTTGATGTGCTGCAGTCAGGCAGATTTGCAATGCCCTGTAATTGATGGCGCAAGTTCCCGGTATCCCATTCATTATGTGGATCCCAAAGAATGCGACGATACTGATGAAGAAACGGGGGCTTATGATTCGAGATGCCGGGAGATCGCACGCGAGATGTTCTACCTGATGAGCAGGGTTAAATACTTCCAAGGGTTTACTTCATAAGTTTCTCCAGATCCTCTCTGTCCTTTTTCTTAAGTCCCTGCACCACCAGTTCATAGGAGTGATCAATGAGCTCCAGTACAAGGTCACGGGGGATGCTTCCGGTGAAATAGACCGAGTTCCATTGTTGCTTGTTCATATGCCATCCGGGCTGAATCGCTTCATATTGTTCGCGAAGTTCAATGGCCCGTTCCGGGTCGCACTTCAGGTTCACGTAAGGAGGATCCCCTTCGAGTCCTGTCAGTGCGAACATCTTGTTCATCACCTTGAATACCAAGGTGGTTTCGTCAAAGGGGAACCCTTCGGTGACGCCGGGCTTGGCCAGGCAGTGGTCGCGCAATTCTTCGATGTTCAAATCAGAAATGTAATCATTTTTTCTGTGGGTATCAGAGAACTGAAAAGTCACACTAAGATGATAATCTTCAGGAGCATGAATGGCTACAGTTCAAAGGGACCTATAAATTCATTGGTTCCGGTACCATATACGTCACCCGAAATAC
>CAZIAU010000645.1:0-2414 GCA_964536755.1 uncultured Bacteroides sp.
CGCCTGGCAGCCTCTTCAAGTGTTTCTTTCATCTCCATAAATCCCCCCGGAAGAGCCCACATTCCGGGAAATGGAGGATCTTTGCGCAGTACAAGCAGGATCTCCGGTTCCTGCTCCAGCCGCAATACAGCCACATCAGCGGTTACAGCCGGCCTGGGATAATCGTATGTATACTGTTTCATTTCCTATGCACTATGCACTGTGCGCTACGCACTGATTCGTTTGATGATTCTTAATTTATGTGTGTAACTATCCGTTTCTGAGCTGAATATCCCCTGCTGATCAAGTTTATCAATCCTCACCTGGTTATAACTATGCAGCACCCTTCCGCCATCCAGGATCATTCCCACATGAGCAATCTCCCCATCCCTGTTCTGGAAGAATGCCAGGTCACCCTTCCTGGTTTCATTCATGAAATTGATTGTTGAACCCATTTCTGCCTGTTGTTTACTGTCCCTGGGAATATCTATTCCCAACATTCTGCAAATGTGTTGCACCAGGCCTGAACAATCAAAACCGAAACCGGACCTGCCTCCCCACAGGTAAGGGACGGAAATTAACCAGTTTCCTATCTCTTCAGGATCATTCTCCGGGCCCGGTTTGATCCAGTCATCATTACTCAGGATCTCAAATCTGCGTCCGTGGATCGTTGATGCGTTTCCGGTTGATCCAAGCCATATTGAGCCAGAAGGGAGGATCAGCTGTCCGCCATGATCCACATCCAGTAAAATGGTCAAGGGCACCTTTGCCACCAGGCATGTTTCTCCTGTTTCTGATATACCCTCAGTTTCAGGCTCATTTTCTGATTTTATAACGGAAATGGCACCTCTTTCAACCCAACCCTCGTAATGGTCGAAATCAAGAGAAATAAGCGCCCAGTTCCCTTTTTCTTCCATAATTCGAAATGTTTCCCCGAATAAAACCTGTGAAACCATTTCTGACATGTGTTCTGGCTTGCTGCGCAGGGGAATGTAACCCCTGAATGATATCCCTTTTCTTTTTTCCATCTCCGATCTTTTATGCAAGTTGGCAAGAGTTGAACAAAATTGCAAGGTAAGGGTTAAATGTTGGAAAAGATATTCTAATTTCACCCCATGAACTGGATAAAAAGCATTGCTGGCTTCTGGAAATCCATCCGGATCATTATCCTTTACCTAATCAGCATTCTACTGGTCTATTTCATGTTTCCCAGGGAGGGTAAGTTTAAATACGAATATTCCAAGAATAAGCCGTGGATGCATGAAACACTTGTGGCCCCATTCGATATCCCAATTTATAAATCTGATCAGCAGCTGCAGCACGAAAGGGACAGCCTTCTTGAAAATGCTGACCTCTATTTTTTTTATGATTCTCTGGTAGGAAATAGCATGATTTCCACCTTTGCCAATGATTACAACCACCTTGTCTCCTCCATGGGGATAGGTGCATTTATTACAGATGCCTGGACATTCACCGGTCACGTAATCTCGGATGTTCTGAAGGAGGTATATGATGCCGGGATTATTGAGCGACATCCCGTACTGGAAGGGAAGGAACTTGACCAGCTCACCGTGATGGTAGTAAGGAATACCCTTGCGGAAGAGCGCAAGTACAGATCTTTTTATACCGATAGATCGGCCTATGATTATCTTATTTCTGAAATGGAAAGGATAAATCCCGGCTCACTGGCGATCTTAAACAAGATGACCCTGAACGATTACCTGAGGCCCAATGTTCTTTATGATGAAGAGATGACCTCCAAGGTAAGAGAATCGAGTCTGGAGGAATTGAGCAAAACCCAGGGAATGGTCCAGGCAGGACAGCGGATCATAGCCAGAGGTGAGTTGGTCTCAGGGGCGGATTTTACTATAATCGAATCCCTGAGAAAAGAGTATGAGACCAATCCTAATGTGGGGAAAAACTACTTTGTGGTATATGCCGGACAACTGCTGCTTATCACACTTGTATTCCTTGCCCTTTACTGGTTTATTTATTATTTCAGGAAAGATATTCTTACCAGTTGGAAACAGACACTCTTTACTCTGGGACTGATCGTGTTGATGGTAGGGCTCACAATGGCCGCTTCAACTTACGATGCAGTAAGCGTCTACGTGATCCCGTTTGTTGTGGTCCCCATCTTTTTAAAAACCTTCTTCGATATCAGGTATGCCCTTTTTGTGCACATGATCATGCTTTTGCTGGCAGGATTCTGGGTTCCCAACAGTTACCAGTTTGTGCTGATGAATTTCCTTGCCGGACTGGTAGGAGTGTTCAGCATGCGTACCTACTATAAGCGCGAGATACTGTTCTATACGGCCACCTTCATCTTTGCAACCTATGCATTGGTCTATATTTTACTCTCGATCATGCAGGAGGGCGATCTTTCCCAGATCAACTGGATCAATGTACTCTGGCTTGCCGGGAATGGATTACTT
>CAZIAU010000646.1:0-2412 GCA_964536755.1 uncultured Bacteroides sp.
CCTCCTCAAATTCGCATCAAATTCAATAAAAAATCCTAAATTCGATAACTGCATTATTTACTTGAGTTATTGAATCTTCATGGTAACGGAAACGAATAAATTATCAAAAGCAGAACTGGAAGAGTTATGCCTGAAACAGAATATCATCATCGAGAGGGACAACCCCTTCTCAAATACAAAAATATACCTTCCTAATATAGAGAAGATTAATAAAATGATCAGGGAGTTTGATTTCCTCGTAGATGGAGCATCAAGGGGCAAAGCAGTTAACGAGATCAGCAAGATTGAGCGCTTTCTATACGACAATGAAGAGAATACTGATCTTAAAAGCAAATTCCTCGCCACCTATTACTCTACTGCCTCTATGTATATCGAAAACCATCGGAGCCTGCTGGATGACAAACGTTCAGAGAATTGGAAGTATCTCTTTGTAAATTACTTCAAACTGGAGGATATCTTCGGGTATTTTAACAAGAGTACCAGTGCTTCGGTCTTTTTCAGGGATTTCAATATTTACAACGATATGGTGGACCTCACCTACAATGTGAAGATGATGGAATACCTGCGGAGCCAGGTAGAACTGTCCATCCCTGTCGAAACTGACAAAGATATGCCACCAAGAATTGAGGGTTCAAATCTTAAACTTGTAATTCTTAATGAACTGGGTATTGTAGACATGCTTAAAAACCACATCAAAGAAAGCACCCTGCCCAACCTTGCCAGGTTCCTGACGGTCATTTGTGAGGAGGATCCTTCTGGCTGGAGGGACATGCTCGGAAAGCTGAAAAATCTGAACCTTAATAATGATAGAGACCTGCTTACAGAACTTAATCTGAATAAGGCTCATGAAATAATGTCGCAATTTAGTATTGAAATCAAAAAGGAGTAATGCTATATTTGTATTCATGTCAAATCGCTGAAACAATCTAAGTATGGAAAACATAAACATCGAACCCACCAAAAAATCCCTTGAAGTAGAATGTTCACCGGGCTATTTTAAGCTGTCAGGCAATTCCATACTTTCCGATCCGCGGAAATTCTTTAAACCCATCGTCGAATGGGTTGAAGAGTACATTCAGGATCCGCAGGATAAAACCACTGTTGATCTGAAACTGGAGTATGTGGACACAGCCTCTGTTCAGAGTGTATTTGACATCATGAGGATGTTCAAACCCCTCCAGGAAAAGGACAAGGAGGTGGTGGTCAACTTCTATTTTGAATTTGATGATCCCGAACTTCTTGAACTTGGTGAGATTATGGAAGGCAGACTGGGGATTAAATTTAATTTCATTGAATACCAGTAGTATTACAGTGTAATACGGTCTATAATAGCATCAAAGATCATATTTACCGAATCTTTTATACTTTCAATTGAAGTATCGATTTCCAGGTCAGGATTCTTCGGTGCTTCAAAGGGAGAAGAAATTCCTGTAAAATCTTTGATGATACCTTCCCTTGCTTTTTTATAAAGTCCTTTTGTATCACGTTTTTCACAGACTTCCAGCGGGGGATTCAAAAAGATCTCGATAAAATCATCCTTTCCTATGATGTTTCTTGCAAGATTTCTGATTTCATCGGTCGGGCTGATAAATGAACATATGGTGATCAGCCCGGTATTTATTATCAGTTTGGAAACTTCTGCGATCCTCCTGATATTCTCCATCCTGTCCTCTTCGCTAAATCCCAGGTTATTGTTTATCCCCGACCGGATATTGTCTCCGTCCAGCACCTGACAAAAGAACCTCCTGAAGAATAATTCCTTTTCCAGGTTGGAGGCAAGCGTTGTTTTCCCCGAACCGGAAAGGCCTGTAAACCATATTACTTTCGCACTCTGTCTTAGTATTTCTTCTTTTACTTTCCGGTCATAGATACGGTCAAAAACGGGATAAATATTCTCTGCCATTCTTTATATCAGATTAATACAACAATTAAAGATAGATATATTTGGTAATAAATTATGATGGGATTTTTAATTCTATTATTTTTAATAAACACAGAAAACAGATCCCCAACAGTGAATTTATAAAAATATGTAAAGACTATGATAGATGTTAAAGAGGCCACAAGTAAGGCAAAGGAATACCTGAAGTCCTTTTTCCCTGAGGTGGAGAAAGTTCAGCTGGAAGAGGTGGAGTTGACAAGTGATAAAGCACACTGGTATATCACCCTTAGTTATGAGGGAACATCCAATTCCGTAGCCAGCTCCCTTCTTGTTGGCAAGTCGATCCGGTACAAGATCTTCAAGCTGGAAGCCGACACGGGTCAGGTGATCTCGATGAAGATCAGGGATATAAAATAGATAATGATCTCAGATTGAAAACAATCCGGCAACCTGTCCATTTCTTCCCTTGAACCTACCCGCCATGATGGCAGTTTGGTGGCCACATAAACTCCGGACCTGTACCCGTTTTT
>CAZIAU010000647.1:0-2112 GCA_964536755.1 uncultured Bacteroides sp.
TTCTTCGAGTTTTACAACCGGAAGCATCCCGTCTGCATTCCAGGGGAATTTTCTGGTGATATATGGTAACGTATTCTCTCCGTCTGCGTATAAAGCATGGGGAAAGTAAGGCTGATCAGGGTCTTTATCCCATTGAACAACAATGGATTCAACCTGTCCTGAAAGAAAAAATGACAGGTGCAGAAAAAGTAATGGGATCAGCTTTTTCATGAAAAAAATGGAAACGACAGCAAAAATATGTATTTAAATGTTTGATTTGTCGTTAATATAACGATGCATACAAATTATTGTTGTAATGCACGCACTACAACCAAACAGCAAATTATTATTGTGCACTCTGCTCTGTGCACTGAGTACTGTATGCACAGTGATCAGTGCACAGGATGCGGCGTTTTCGCAATTCTATGCAAATCCCCTTTTTATGAATCCGGCCATGGCAGGTGTGGAAGGAACGGTCAAGGTGCATCTGGGTTATCGCAATCAGTGGCCCCGTGCCACTGACCCGTATTCCACTTACACTGCCTCATATGAACAATTTCTAAAACCACTCCAGGGAGGGATCGGAGTCCATTTCATTAATGACAGGCAGGGGGGAGGGATCTTTAACACCCTCTCTATGGATGCCATATATGCATATCACCTGAGGGTGTCAGCCAACCTGATGGTTACCGGTGGTTTCCAGGCCTCCGCCGGACAGCGGAACATGAAACCGGACGGATTGGTGCTTCCGGATGAGCTTGCCGGTGTGGCAGGGGTTACACTGCAGGGTTATTCAAAGTTATACCCGGATTTTGCGGTGGGGATCGGCACTTTTTTTAAAAATTTTTATGGCGGCCTGGCTGTGCATCATCTCCTGGAGCCCTACACCTCCCCGTCGGAAGATCCCAATACCAGGCTTTCAAGGAAATATACCGCTCATGTGGGGGCATTGATCCCGGTCTATGAAAAGAGACTGGGCATGGAGGTATTGCAGTTGTCCCCGAATATTGTTTTTCAACAGCAGGATGTATATCAGAATCTGAATTATGGGCTGGAGGTTTTTTACAAGAGTGTTGTTGGCGGGGTGTGGTTAAGGCAGGACCTATTGTTTTCTTATGGAACACTTATCTTTTCAGCGGGTTATGGAAATAACCAGTTCAGAATACGGTACAGTTATGATGCCAAAATGTCGGCACCCGATCTTCATATTCCAAGCATGGGGGCACATGAAATATCGCTGGTGATAATTTTTGAAAACCTTTATAAATCAACGAAACCCAAGGCAATAAAAAGTCCTAAAATTTAGTTACTTTTGGTAGAAGTTTTTATATTAGCCATTGTTAAAACAGATTAAAAACATTAACCATGAAAATGATAATGAGAGTGATCCCGGTATTCATAGTTGCGCTTTTGCTCTGGGGTTGTGGAGGTAGAGATATTACCTCCTCCGGCAAAGTTTCCACAACTACCGGATGGGCCTATAACGACAGGAATAATGGCGGGTTCGAGGTTAAAACTGCCGTGGAGCAGGAGACCGGTCCCGGACTTGTTCTTGTTGAGGGCGGTACTTTCACCATGGGAAGGGTTCAGGATGATGTGCTCTATGAATGGAACAATGTTCCCCGCAGGGTAACGGTCAGTTCATTTTATATGGATATTACGGAGGTCCGTAATGTGGACTACCGGGAGTACATCTACTGGCTGTCCCGTGTTTTTGTTACGAATCCCCAGGTGGTGAATGCTGCTTTACCCGATACGCTCGTATGGCGCGATCCCATGGCTTACAATGAACCTTTCGTGGAATATTACTTCCGGCACCCTTCATTTAATGAATACCCTGTTGTCGGGGTAAACTGGCTTCAGGCCAACGATTACTGTATCTGGCGTACGGACAGGGTGAATGAAAAGATACTGGTGGACATGGGGCATATTGAATTGTCGACTGATCAGCAGGATGATAATAATTTCAATACAGAATCATACATGTACGGGATCTATTCCCCTGTTGTCGTAAATCCCATTGAGGTTCTTACCCCCGATCCTGCTTCAACAGCTACAAGGAACGTTTCCATTGAGGATGGCATATTGTTGCCCAAATACAGGCTTCCGACCGAAGCAGAATGGGAATTTGCA
>CAZIAU010000647.1:2122-2410 GCA_964536755.1 uncultured Bacteroides sp.
GAGGACCTTTCCCTGGAGCGGGCATAATGTGAGAAATGATAATCCCAGGGACATGGGACTGATGATGGCAAATTTCGTGAGGGGTAAAGGTGATATGATGGGGCTTGCCGGGGACCTGAATGATGCAGGTTCGATCACTGTTCCTGTTAAGTCTTACTGGCCCAATGATTATGGGCTCTACTGTATGGCCGGAAATGTGAATGAATGGGTAGAGGATGTGTACCGTCCGATGTCCTATGAAGATGTCTCCGATTTCAGGCCATTCCGGGGAAATGTGTTTGAAAAGAA
>CAZIAU010000648.1:0-2410 GCA_964536755.1 uncultured Bacteroides sp.
ATTTATCAGTTCTACCTGTTCATCGTTTAATGCTTCCCTGATCTTCTCAGCTATTTTACCGGTTTTTTTTGTATTGAAACTGTAGATAATTGCGATTTTATTCATTATGTAAGAATTATGGATCAGTAATCCAGTATTTCAGCCACAGCTGCTTCAATGCGCTTGATATCGGGTAAAATTGCTGCTTCAAGTATACGGTTAAATCCTACCGGTGTAAAGGTGGATCCTACCCTTTTCACCGGTCCGTCAAGATCTTCAAATGCCAGTTCATTGATAATCGCAGCTACTTCACCGCCGAAACCGCCGAACACTTTATCCTCGTGGACAATCAGCACCTTTCCTGTTTTTTGTACAGTTTTAATTATAGCATCTGTATCCAGCGGGCTCAATGACCTCAAATCAAGAACCTCAATGCTGGCCGACCCTTCTGTTTTGAGTCTGTCGGCAAGTTCTACGCACATGGGAGTAGTATTTCCGTATGTGATTATACTCAAATCGTTTCCTTTCCTCCTTATCCTCGCCTTTCCAAAGGGCACCTCGAAATCATCCGGAATTGGAGTGGCAACCTTAGGGGCATTATAAAGAGATTTAGGTTCAAGGAAAAGGGTCGTACCCCTGGACCTTATACTGGTTCTTAACAAACCTGCCGCATCGTCCGCGTAACTGGGATAGACTATCCTGACTCCCGGCAATGTGGTGAGTGAACCTTCAATAGTCTGAGAATGATACAGTCCGCCTCCTATATATCCTCCAGAGGCGAGCCTGACTGTAATATTGGGAGAGAATTGTCCCTTGGTGCGCCAATATTCGTGTGAAGTCTCAACAAATTGTTCCATGGCCGGCCAGAAATAGTCAGCAAATTCGGCTCCTTCAACAACAATCCGCAATTTGTCATTAAAACGGCTCATTCCATTGGCTGTTCCCATGATAAAATCTTCTGCAATAGGTGCATTGAATACCCTCTCTTTGCCAAATTCCTGCTGCATTCCCTTGGTAACATTGAAGATTCCTCCCTTCTCCTTATTGGCAATATCCTGTCCCCAGATAAAGGTGTCGGGATTATACCTGAATTCTGCCTTCAGGGTTTCATTTAATCCTTCTATAAGTTTCTTGGGTTCACCTTCAAATGAATGCAATCCTTCGGGGTACTTTTCACTTATATAAGGTTCCGGCAACACAAATTCATGGATCGATTCCGGTGTGGGATTAGGAGAATTCATCCCCACCTTATGGGCAGCTTTGACAACTTCCCTGGCCTCATTTTCCAGCTGGGATATCTCCTCTTCGCTGAATCTGTTATACCGGAGCAGCAATCTCCTGAATTTCGCAAGAGGATCATACGCATGAACATAGTTAAGCTCATAGTCATCCCTGTAAAGATCGTGCCTGTCCGAATTCGAATGCGAATGTATCCTCACACAGTTTGCCTGAACGATAACGGGGTGTTCATGTTTAACCACATACTCTTTTGCTTCTGCCATCGTATTCATACTGTCGAACACGTCCTTTCCGTTGCAATGGAAGATCTTCAGGTTCTTGAAACCGGTAAAATTGTTTGCCACCTTTCTATTGGCGGTCTGGTCAGCTTTGGGCACTGAAATTCCATACCAGTTATCCTGGATAACGAAGATAACAGGCAACTTTTCATTGGAGGCTCCATTTATGGCCTCGTAAACGTATCCCTCCGATATTGAGGATTCTCCCTGTGAGCTGATGGCTACTCCGGGGACCTTATATTTCTTCAAAGCCCGTGCAACACCTACTGCATGAAGTGTCTGGTTTCCTGTGCAGGAAGATACGTTATGTATATTCCATTCGGGTTTGGCAAAGTGATTGGACATATGACGCCCTCCGCCGGCCACATCTGCATCCTTTGAGATTCCATTCAGGATGAGTTCTTCTGCAGTAAGTCCGGCCGAGTGGACAGTTAGCATGTCCCGGTAATATGGGAACAGATGGTCACTTTCCCTGTCAAAGACCTGGCCAATGGCTAACTGTATACCGTCATGTCCCGCATATGGTGCATGATAGGACCATCCTATAGCCTGTTTCAGATAATTTGGGGCCCGGTCGTCAATGGCTCGTCCTACAAGCATTAATTTAAACCACTTTGCCAGTGTTTCCTTCCGGGTGGTTTTTATGCTGTATTTTTTATCCTGTGACATTGTCTGCTTCTATTTTATATTACCATCTTCCGGATTAAATGATTCGATATAGTCCGCCAGCTGCTTCAGGAATGCACCACCGAGTGCGCCATCTACGATCCGGTGGTCATAGGTTAATGATAACCACATCCTATGCCTGATGGCTATCACATCGCCCTGCTCAGTTTCAAGCACTGCCGGTTTCTTCTTGATTGCTCCGACAGCGAGTATTGCTACCTCCGGCTGGTTTATTATCGGAGTTCCCA
>CAZIAU010000649.1:0-2407 GCA_964536755.1 uncultured Bacteroides sp.
ACTTTAACCATTTTGCGGTCCGATCGTACAAAAATGGAGTCATCCCTGTCAATAATGATCTCCCCGGATTTACCGGGTACGACAACTGAGCTTTATTCAAAGAACTTGTTGATTCCCTGTAAAAGCCTCTCAAATGAGATCGGCTTGAGCAGGTAATCCACAGCTTTCAGATCGAATCCGTCAACTGCATATTCCCTGTAAGCAGTAGTGAATATCACTTTATAATCTCTTGACATTGATCTGGCGAAAGAAAGACCTGAGATATCCGGCATATTTATATCCAGGAAAATCAGGTCAACAGGCCGGGTATTGATTACTTTAAAGGCATCCATCGCACTTTTGCAGCTGGCAACCACATGGATTGCTTCGATTTTTTTCAGATGATTCTCAAGTATTTCCCTGGCGACAGGTTCGTCATCCACAATAATACAGTTCACCGGTTTATCCATTCTTTATAAGATTTAGATTGGGTATGGTCAGGTTTGCAATGTACCATCCCTCACTGACGCTATACTCCAGAGTGTAGTTTTCCTTATAGATGAGATCAAGCCTTTTCCTGAAATTTTCCAGTCCGATTCCACTATCATTTTCAACCTTCTCCTCGGATACAATTGAATTTTTAATACTGAAATTAAGCGCCAGATCCTTTACCTCAATGTCAATCCGTATCCTGAGGTATCCCTTGACCAATCCCCCATGTTTAAATGCATTTTCCACAAATGGGATTAACAGCATGGGTGCAACCTGGATCGCTCCATCTATTTCCCCGGAATTGAATTCAACCTTTAACGTGTCCTGGAAGCGTATCTTCTCCAGTTCAATATACTCTTTTATGTGCATAACCTCCTCTCTAAGGCTGACGCGCGGTTTTTCCACCTGGTAAAGGATATAATCAAGGAGGTTGGATAACTTGAGTATTATATCCGGTGTATGTTCCGACTGTTTAAGAGCAAAACCGTAGATGGTATTCAATGTATTGAACAGGAAGTGCGGATGGATCTGTTTTTTCAGATAGTTAAGTTCCTGTTCTTTGAACTGAAGCTGAGCCGACAACATTTTATTATGCAGTTCCCTGTTCCTCCGTTCAGTTTCAATGCTTCTGTTAAGTATTGTTATAAAACTCACCAGCCCCACAACCAAGTAGACAAGAATAAGAATGAAAAAGAAATTTTTTACCATGGGTGGTATATTGGCTGCATCAAAGCCTTTATAGATGAACATGCATCCGTATATGATCACCACAATGAAATATGAGGACGCCACCAGAGTGAAGAAGCTGTTAAGAGCTAATCTTCCGTATTCCCTGGTGAAGAGGTTTTTGGGTATCAGGTAATAAATGGAGAAATAGGTAACAGCCATGGTTATGGGTAGCAGAAGGCTTGAAAACCAGACTACATAGCCCTTATCATCTGAGTTATAACTGAAAAAGTAATAGAAAAAGAACCAGACAGCTATCCAGAACAGAAGATGAAGGAGGATTTTAGAAATTGGCCGTTTCATTACAGCAATATTACGAAAACGGACCCATACTGCATGGAATAATAGTCCAATTGCAGGTTTAGGGCCTGTTTTTGCAGAATTGTCAGGATTATCTCATTTTACGGTGCTATATCTGTTATAAACATGGCGATCAATGGCACCTGTCGCAATTAAATATTTCCGGGCGAAAAACTCCTTATATTTAATCAGGTAATCATAAACCCAACGTATATGAAAGAAATAATTGGAAAATTTAACGATGGCGGACCGGTTTTTACTTACGCTATCCTGGCGCTTCTGCTGATCACCCTTGTTCTTTTCGCTAAAGCGATCATTGAAAAGGACTTCAGCAAGAAATCACGGTCAATACTGGCATCATTCGGATGGATAGCCCTTGCCTGGGGATACCTTGGCCGGACCTTCGGGCTGATCATGGCATTTGATAATATTGCTGCTTCAGGCGAGGTTGCACCCCAGTATATGGCGGGGGGACTGAAAATGGCCCTTATCGGACCCCTCTGTGGGATTACTGCTTTTGTGATGGCCAGGCTTGGTATCCTTATTCTCCAGCTTTTAAGCCGGAAGGAGTCGTTCAATTAGGAACCTGTCAGATATCAGTACTTCACTGTACTCTCGCAGGAAGAAGGGGACGGGCAATTACTTCTTTTTCAACATGAAACTCCAATAATGGTAAGTTCCGTTGGTAAATGATCTGTACCTTTCAGTTCCCTTTGTCCCGGCAAAAGTATCAAAGTGGCTGATAAGGAATCCAGGAACTTTCTTTCTTATTAAATACTCTCTGCGTTCTGTGTCCCTGTCCAGAGCCTCAACAACATTGGATGTAATATCGGTTTCGTGTACAATGTTAAAACCACATGATTCCAGTTTCGATTTAAAATCAGACAGATTTTTTGGACGGATCATATCT
>CAZIAU010000650.1:0-2405 GCA_964536755.1 uncultured Bacteroides sp.
ATTTCTGGCTTTCAGAAAATCTTCATTTCCCTCACCCAGTGTCATATCAGTAACCGGTGAGAAAGCAGTGATTTCCATATGAAAGTTACGGTTATCTTCGACTATACCGGTAACGGTATATGCATAAATACTGTCCAGGGTGATTAATTTATTCATTGGATCTTCTTCACCGAAAAGCTTTTCAGCAATGGACCTGGTAAGTACAATAGATCGGGGTACATTCAATGCATTATAGGGATTCCCGGCAATAAAATCAAAGTCGAGTACCTTAAAAACAGTACTGTCTACCATAGCAAAGTTAGTCAAGGTAAATTGTCTGTTTTTATATTCCAGTACAGGTTCATACCAGAACCAGAACCGGATTGCTTCTTTTACCTCAGGGAAAGCACGAGCTGTTTCACCTAGATACGGTGGTAAAACTACCCAGGTCTCACTTTCCAGTCGATATATTTGTTCCCGGTTTAAATGTCCTGAGTCATACCTTAATTGTTGATTTACCCAGAAGAGGATTAATATAGCACAGGTCATGCCTACTGTCAGGCCAAAAAGATTAATTAAGGAAATTCCCTTCTGGCGGAGAAGAACCCTAAGAGCTGTTTTTAGATAATGGGAGAACATGCAAAATGGGTTACTATTGGAATATTAGGAAACTAGCCTGATTAATTCATAAACCCACAATTTAGGCATTCCTGATTGATTTGATTGCCCCTTCAAATTGCTTATACCGGGATTTCCCGGTCGGATTGCTCTGGATTCACCGGACCGGGGTTCCGATTCTTCATCTAAGGGTAGTGGTTTTGCTAAAAATCAGTCGATTTCAATATATATGAGCATGTTTTTCCCGGACAACCCATGTTGTTCTTCGCTTTATGTCAGGTAATCAGGGCAATAATACAGTATCAGACTCTCATTACGGCGAACATCTCCAGGCAATTGGACTGTATGGATTTTGTCGGACAGTGTCTCGGGAGCTCGATTTTTACCTTGGTTTTAAGCTCTTTGACCCAGGCAGCAGTTTTGATGATCTTGTTCTGTATGGTTTTGAAGGTTGCATTCTCAAACTCGGTTCCCCTGAGCATCTCTTTCTGGAAAGTGTGAAGCAGTATGTATGCCATTGAGTGCAGGAACAATCGGAACTGGTTGGCCTTGAAGCTATGACAGGATGAACGGTCACTTCTCAGATACAGCTTATGTTCTTTGATACGGAGTTCCATGGCACACCGGGCACAGTAGCCTTTTTCATACAGGGCCTTAGCCCTGAACTGAACCAGATTGGTAACGATGTACCGGATATTGGTTCCCACTGTGGATACCTCGACCTTGACGACTACCTTTTGGGGGCTGGGCCAGCTTCCAGCCTGGTAAGGAAACGAATGATAGCGTTTGACAAACATACCATACTGCTCAAACTCTCTTTCAGCCGCTTTAATGGTTGTCGCTGCCATCCTATGCAGTCCCGGGTGGCCACTCACTCCGGTGATGTATCCGGTATTGTATTGCTCTTCACACCACTGCATAAAATCCGGGGAACAAAAATGACTGTCGCCCCGGACAATGATCATCGTATTGGCCCATTCTTCTCTGAGACGGTGGATCAACTTTTTCAGAAACGAGGCAATATCACTCTGCTTACTCCTTCTTCCCGGCTTGAGGATCGTGGTGATCAGCTTGCCCGAGAGACCCTCATAGATATGCAGGGGCATATAGCAGTGATCTCGGTAATAATGGTTATACAGGTTCAGCTCCTGTTGCCCGTAGGTATTGTTGTTGGTATCATCACAATCCAGGATGATGACTCCCGGTTCCCTGTCATAAGACTCTACAAAAATGTTCACAAGTTCCTGCCCTATACGACGCAGATCCTTGCTGTCAACAGAGTTCTCCATGCGGCTCATTGTAGGCTGAGAAGCAAGAGCCTGACCCGTTTGAGGAGTACGACCAGCACAGAGCTTGAATACCATATCATTACGCAGATCATCACAGTCGTTGCAGTCCTCGTAACCCGCTGCTATCTGGGTAACGCGTTGGGTGAGCATCTCAGAAATCGTATGATCAACATATCGCTCATCCCTGTGGTCTGTAATACAGTTGCTTATGCGTTTGATTAATCCCATCTGGTTGTCAACCTCCCGTAGGAGAAGCAGGCCGCCATCGCTGCTGATATCATCGCCGGTGAAGCTAACTTCGACTTGTTTGTTTTCTACTGGAAAAAGCTCGTGAACTAATGGGGTGGTCTCAGAATAATTCTTTAACATTGTACAAAGGGGGTGTTTGTTGTCAACACCCTGAATTTACTGATACTTCAGCACTTTCAGGGAACAAACTCCCCTTTATTTATGAATAATGCAGGCTAGAAGGAATGCCCCATGAATTATTCAATCCTGCTGTATACAAAAAAACCTACA
>CAZIAU010000651.1:0-2400 GCA_964536755.1 uncultured Bacteroides sp.
CACTTCGCGCCAGTAGGGTCCATAAACCGGGTTTTCCATAAGGCGTGACCACATTTCGTGCCTTTCGTCGAGACGGGCGCCCAGGGCTGTTCCCACTGCGCCCTGTCCCAGCAACCATGCATAAATATCCTGATTTTCATACGGATAGGGAGTGAATTTATCTGTCCGGGATTCCATCTCGTAGATAAAGGAGAATGCATAGGAGCCCCGAAATGCACCCCAGTGGAACCAGTCATCAGCCTTCCACACATCCACTACGGGATTAAAAGGGACTGCCGCCGCCAGAGCCGGGTGCGGGTCACGAAGTGCTGCAAGAGTAAGCCAGCCGGGATACGAGGTACCCCATATCCCTACCCTTCCGTTGGAGGTGAGGTTCTTCACCAACCAGTCTGTGGTGTCCCATGCATCTGTAGTTTCGTCTGTACCGGTCTTGTTAAATTCTCCCCGGGGCACACGATACATGGCATAATCCCCTTCAGATTTAAAACGACCCCGGATGTCCTGCACAACGTAGATATAATCGTTTCCCGGGAACCCGGATCCGAGCATAACCGCGAGACGGGTTGTTGAGCGGCTCCCAAGTACCTGGGTTGCATCATAAGGTGTTCTTTCAAGTAAGATGGGCAAGGGTTCTTTCGGGTTCCTGGGTGTCAGGATCAGGGTGTAAAGACTGACCCTGTCCCTCATGGGCACCATAACCTCCCGGATGTCGAAATCGTCGAATGGGACTGATTCGCGAAGCGATTCTTGAGCCAACACCCTGATCTGCAGGGAAAACAGAGTAATTAAGAAAGCAGGAATAAGGATCGGAATATTTTTTCTCATGACCAGCGCGTTTAGAGTATATTATCCGGGTTTTTTAAAAGAGGACAATTTAAGCAAATATATTGCTATTTTAGTCCCCGCTATTAAATACAGCGGCCCTGAAGGATTTAAAGTATTTTAATGATCAAAAGCAATTCTTTCCCGGTATTTATTCTCCTGTTGATATCCGGAATTATGCCGGCCGTATCTCAGCCCGCTGATCTCTCGGCATATATAGAGAAGAAACATGGTCCCGATCAGAATCTTGTGAATGGCATTCTGTATTATGACAGGTATAAGAATGTGCTCAATCACCCTTTTTACAGCGGTGAAGAATTACTTCCCGGATCTGTTGTTATTTCAGGTACCAGTTACGAAGGTGTTAAGATCAATTATAATATCTATTCTCAATACCTGGTCCTTGAATATCCCGTTATTTCCGGTAGTTCCCACAATATAATAATCAGTCCCGAACATACTGATGCATTCAGTTTTGACGGATATTATTTCGAGAAGTTAATCCTGGACGACCGCGGGCCCCTGTTCTACCAGCTGATCAGGGTGGATGGGCTCACCTGTTACATTCACTGGGAGAAGAAAAGAGTGACCAGGTCCTATCAATTTCAGGATTATTTCTCAGAGGCCGAAAAGAGATATTTTCTGGACTATTATGGCAGGCTGTCTCCTTTTTCTCACAGAAGGGAGTTTGTTTCCCTTATTTCCGGAGTTCCCAAAAAGGAGTTAAAAGGATATTTAAGGAAGTATCTGTTCCGGCTTGCAGATGCAACACCTGAGCAACTGGAAAAATTACTTCAGTTTATTTCATCAAGTAAAGATCCGACAACAGGGAATTGAGAACACAGAAATTTATAGTAACTCTGGCATTCTTTCT
Organism: uncultured Bacteroides sp.; assembly: GCA_964536755.1. Lineage (GTDB taxonomy): Bacteria > Bacteroidota > Bacteroidia > Bacteroidales. Next base: position 1,697 of record CAZIAU010000651.1, read on the forward strand.
TGTGGCCATGCTCACAGCTGCACAGGAGAGCGATGTACGCTTTTCCGGCAGTGTTTCCGATCTGCCCTTTCCCGAATTTGTCCGGATAGTTGAACAACAAACCGATGCACACTTTTTCTACCTGGGGGATTGGGTTAAGGGGATCAGGATCTCAGTTTCAGGGGAGGATATTTCTCTTCAGAAAGCTTTATCCGGCGTACTTCCACAGGTCGGACTGCTCTGCTATATCGATGAGGATCTGCGGGTATTCATTTACCCTGAACAGCGTATCATATTCAACCTGCCGGATTATTCGGTGAAAGGCGTATCATCCGGCATATCCCCCGGTAGTGATGCGGGGAAAGATCTGACAAATGTAGAACAGCGATATATCGAAGGCAGAAAATCGGGAATGAGAGAAACCATTGTGATCGGCACAGGATCAGGAAGCGAAAACAAGTCAGGAGTTGTTATTTATGGTAAGATAGTGGACAGGTCATCAGGTGAACCTCTGATCGGCGCAACCATTTATGTACAGGAGCTTGGAAAAGGGGCAATTACAAACGTTGATGGCCGATTCAGCATTGTACTTCGTCCGGGTAAATACAGCGTTGATTTCAACTGTATGGGGATGGAGGCCGGGCACTATTACCTGGATGTGCGTTCGGGAGGGAATATGGACATTTTCATGGACAGGGGCCTGATACCGATCAAGGAGGTGGTGA
>CAZIAU010000652.1:0-2399 GCA_964536755.1 uncultured Bacteroides sp.
TATCATTTCTGAAATTGAATTTGCAGGCAGGTATACCAATGCCAAGAAAGTCTGCATTACCGGGAGTAATGGAAAGACCACAACCACATCACTCATCCACCATATGATGCGTAAAGCAGGTCTGAATGTGGGCATGGCCGGAAATGTGGGCCGCAGTTTTGCATTCCAGGTGGCTACTGAAACCTATGATTATTTTGTACTGGAGCTCAGCAGCTTCCAGCTTGATGGTATGTATGAGTTCAGGGCAGACATAGCCATTCTGCTCAATATTACCCCCGATCACCTGGACAGGTACGATTTTAATTTTCAGAGTTATGTGGATTCTAAATTCCGGGTTACCCAGAATCTGACCGAAGATGAATACTTCGTTTTCTGTTCCGACGATGAAATTACCATAAAGGAGCTTGAGAAAATTGTTTCAAGAGCCGAGCAGCTTCCCTTTGCTTATCAGAAAAAGGAGCACGACGTTGCCTGGGTGGAAGACGATGAGCTCATGCGTATTGAATTTGATAATGTCGATTTTTCCATGTCGGTTGAGGAACTTTCACTTAAAGGAAGGCATAATACTTATAACAGTATGGCTGCCGGGATAGCCGGAAATGTCCTTAAGATCCGGAATGATGTCATCAGGGAAGCTCTGATGGATTTCCAGGGAGTGGAACATCGCCTGGAGACTGTGATGAAGGTGCATGGCATCAATTTTATAAATGACTCCAAAGCCACCAATGTAAATTCCACATGGTATGCCCTGGAGAGTGTAAAAGGGAAGACAGTGTGGATCGTGGGTGGAGTTGATAAGGGAAACGACTACAGCGAACTGAATAACCTGGTGGAAAATAAGGTCAAGGCCATCGTATGTCTTGGTAAAGATAACCGGAAAGTAATCAAGGCATTCAGGGGTAAAGTGGAATCCATTGTAGAGTCGGGAAATATGGAAGAAGCAGTCAAAACTGCTTATTATCTGGCCAGGGACGGTGAAACTGTCCTTCTGTCCCCTGCCTGTGCAAGCTTTGATCTTTTTGAAAGTTTCGAGGACAGGGGACGCCAGTTTAAAGAGGCGGTAAAGAGGCTCTGAAACTGTTGAAGCAGGAAAAACTCAGATGGGAATCAGAAGATATATAAAAGGCGACAGGATAATCTGGCTGGTGATTTTAATACTGCTGGTGATTTCCCTGCTGTCAGTTTACAGCTCAACCGGCTCTCTGGCTTACCAGCACCGGTCGGGTAATACATTCTTTTACCTGTTCCGCCAGTTGAAATTCATCCTGCTCGGACTGCTCATCATCTTCTTTGTTCACCTTGTTCCTTACAGGGTTTTCAGCCGTGTATCTGTTTTTGCGATCTACCTGGCCGTACCGTTACTGATTCTCACGCTTATTCTCGGCACTAATATCAACGAGGCCACCAGGTGGTTACAGATACCCGGTACCGGTTTAACTTTTCAGACATCCGATTTTGCCAAGATTGCCATGATCATGTATCTGGCTAAAGTGCTTTCTGTAAACCAGAATAACATACGGGACTTTAAGAATGTATTCGGTAAAGTATCCCTGACAATACTTGGCATCTGCGCCCTGATACTGCCGGCCAATTTCTCCACTGCTGCCATTTTATTTGTAACGGCATTCTTAATGATGTTTGTTGGAAGGATCCCCGTGAAGTACCTGGCCCTGATGATATTTACAGGAACCCTTGCACTCTCCGTATTCATCGGGGGATCACTTTTGCTGAACAGGGAAGGCCGGATTGCAACGTGGAAACACCGTATCGAGACTTACGTTGCCGGGGAGGGGGACAATTACCAGGCCGACCAGGCCAAGGTCGCCATTGTACAGGGCGGGCTTTTCGGAAAAGGTCCGGGAAACAGTACACAGCGTAATCTGCTGCCTCATCCCTATTCGGATTTCATCTATGCCATTATCATTGAGGAATACGGGAGCCTTGTGGGTGGTCTGCTGGTCCTTGCCCTCTACCTCTGGCTCTTCTTCAGGGCCGGATTAATTATCAGGCGAAGCCGAAGCACATATGGCGCGTTTCTGGCTTTCGGCTTATGCCTGGGACTGGTGTTGCAGGCTTTTGTTAACATGGCTGTGGCCGTAGGGCTTGTTCCCGTTACCGGTCAGACGTTGCCGTTGGTAAGTATGGGTGGCTCTTCCATCTTTTTTACCAGTATGTCTGCCGGCATGATCCTCTCGGTAAGCTGGGGAACAGGTGAAGATGCAGCGGCTGCTGAGGAACAGGCCGGGGAAGGGTCCGCCGGTATGCCGGGGAGTCGTGATGCCATGGCGGTTGACGGTGAAACCGGCACGGCAGATACGGCAACAGGAGAATGGGAATCCGTCGATGATCAAAAACGGACAGGGACACCACCCGATGATTCTATTGGAGAAAGAAGGAAA
>CAZIAU010000653.1:0-2397 GCA_964536755.1 uncultured Bacteroides sp.
TGTTTACAGGATATTCCGCGCCGTCCTGATATTCTTCGCATTCCTGTTGTTTTCGGCTATTGCAGGGAACCTGGCCGGTGCCGTCGGGATGGCAGAATTCTTTACCCTGATACCCATCCAGGTGGTTGTGCTTGCCATCGGGACACAGGTTGCCATCAGTGTTGCGGACACCATTATCTTCCTGCTGCTGGCGAGTAACAATTTACAGCGCCTGAACGTATTCAGGGAGGAATTCCATAACATCTACAAAAAGAGCGTGAGATTCATCAATTTTCTCCTCTGGCTCTTCTTCGTGGTAACCGCAATGAATATATTCCGTATCAAGGAACCGGTTTTTGAATGGGGAAGGCAGCTCCTCACCACCGGTAAGAAGATCGGTGAAGTCTCTTTCACACCCGGCAGTATCCTGATATTTGTATTTGTCATCTGGCTCTCACTTTTTGTCACAAAGATCGTTCGCCATGTGCTGGAAAAGGATGTCTTCGCAAGGGTGACCACAGCGAAGGGAATGCCCAGTACCATCATTATGCTCGTGAGGATCGCGCTGATCGCAGGAGGTTTCTTCCTGGCAGCGGCAGCTGCGGGGATGGAACTGACCAATCTTTCCATAGTGCTGGGTGCCTTTTCCGTGGGTATCGGGTTCGGCTTGCAGAACATCTTCAACAACATGGTGTCGGGCCTTATCCTTGCCTTTGAACGCCCCATAAAAGTAGGGGACACGGTCCAGGTGGGCGACCTGCTGGGCGTGGTTCTAACCATCGGGCTGAGGTCGAGTACCGTAAGGAGCTTCGACGGGGCCGAGGTGATCGTACCAAACGGCAATCTTATTTCGGACCAGATGATCAACTGGACTCTTTCCGATTCCACAAGACGGATGGACCTCAGGGTGGGAGTAGCATACGGGACAGATCCCGAAAAGGTGATCGCCATCATGCTGGAAGCCGCCGGAGGACACGATAAAGTTCTTAAGAAGCCCGAACCCATGGCCTTTTTCATCGGATTCGGTGACAGCTCCCTGGATTTCAGGCTGCTGGCATGGACCGACATCGAACACAGGCTGATAGTGGAAAGCGACCTGAATGTCACCATCAACATGAAGTTGAAGGAAGCCGGCATCGAGATCCCCTTCCCGCAGCGCGACCTGCATATCCGGTCCGATGCCACGAAAGGATCGTGACAGGCCGGTCCGGTGACATTTTTCCGGGTTGGGTAACCTCTTTTAATGTTGTGTATGTTATAGGACAATATCCGGTCAAATACCCGGCAGGGAATTATTTTGCAAGGATTAATTGAGTTAATTTTGATTAAACAGATGCCTGACCCTGATCTTCTTTACTCGTGAATAAACAGTGATATTATGGAACAGAACGGTCAAACCGTTTATTGTAAAAGTTGTACCCTTGATGTGGAATGCCTGAACAAGGTGGTCGAGGGCATGGAAGACTTCCAGGAGGCCCAGAAGGTTCATGTAATGTATAAAAAGGGAGAGACTCTATGCAAGGAGGGAGGGTTCCCATCGGGAGTGAAGACTATTCTGGAGGGATTTGTGAAAGTATTCGTTGAAGGCCCCGGGCGGAGGAATATCATCGTGAAGATCCTGAAACCCGGCGATTATCTCGGCCTCGCCTCCATATGCGGATGCGTGACCTATTCCTATACCGGTGTCTCCCTGAATGATTGCCTGGTCTGTTCCATAGAGCGGGACATGGTCAGGGAACTGATCGGGAAGAACGGGAAATTCGCTTACGAGGTCGCCAAGTGGTACTGCAGGAGCTACGACCACGCTTATTCCAAGATCAGCAGCCTTGGATTCAAGAGGTTGCCCGGAAGGATGGCAGACGTTCTTTTCTACCTGGACCAGGCTGGTTTCAGGGAAAATAACATATACGAACATCTCTCCCGGAAGGACATTGCCGATATGGCAGGCATTTCCATGGAAAGCGCGGTGCGGATCCTTTCCGATCTTGACAGAAGCCGGATCATCTCCCTTTCGGGGAAGGAGATAACCATCCTCGACCACTCCCGGCTGGAACAGATCAGCAAGACCGGCTGACCTGGCAACATCCTTATGTAATTGATCAAATACCTGGCTGACGGAAGGATACTGTTTCATTGTCCAATATCAATATTTTATTTGTTCATGTCGCCGGCTATTACAGGAATACTGGCTCCGGCGTCCGTATCTTTATATTCAGATAAACAATACATTAAACCGGCAGCCATGTATAAAAAAGTATCGGAGATCGTTGAGATCATAGAGAATTACCACAAAGGGTTGAGCAAATATTTCATAGCACTCAAAGAAAAATCAACCAGTGCAAGGGTGGACCTGCTTCTTGATTACCTTGGCGGGAGTGAAGGATTTTCCGTCCGACGCGCCAGGGCTGTGCCTGATCT
>CAZIAU010000654.1:0-2397 GCA_964536755.1 uncultured Bacteroides sp.
GAAAAAGGTATTAATTAATTTTTCCGAATGGCGACGTTGTATCTTCATAATCTGGTTAAAATTTACCATGGCAGAAAAGTGGTGAATTCTGTTAGTTTACGTGTTGAAAATGGTTATGTGGTCGGGCTCGATCCTGACGATCCCATTGAGGTAGATTATAAGAACAACTTTAAAGGTGAACCTACCGGGAAAGATAACCCGGAACTACTGACTATGATGTGGGACCATGGACACAACGGCAGTATTGTGAACGGGATTCCGCGCATCGGGTATATGAAAGGCGGAGCGGCTGCAAAATGGAGTGATGTGGATATGGCCGACCATTTCCTGGCCAAAGCCAGTGCATTTGTATCTGCACATAAAGAGGAGCCGTTCTTTCTCTATTATGCCTTTCAGCAACCACACGTTCCACGCACTCCGCACCCGAGATTTGAAGGAGTATCGGGAATGGGACCCAGGGGGGATGCAATAATGGAAGCCGACTGGTGTATTGGAGAGTTCATATCCCTGTTGAACAGGGAAGGGCTGCTTGATCATACACTTGTTATTTTTTCAAGTGACAACGGTCCGGTCGTTAACGACGGTTATTGTGATGATGCGGTTGAGAAACTGGGAGAACATACGCCATGGGGTGATTTACGCGGGGGAAAATACAGCCTTTATGAAGCCGGTACACGGGTGCCTTTTATTGTCTACTGGAAAGGGAGGATAGAGCCGGGTGTTTCAAATGCACTGGTTTGCCAGGTTGATTTGCTGTCATCCATCGCCCAGCTGGTGGAGAGTGATATCAGAACCGGCGACAGTGAGGATCTGCTGGAGGTGTTCATTGGTAAAAGCAATGACGGAAGAGAAGAACTGGTGATTGAAGCGACCACCCGGACCGCTTTTCGAAAAGGCAACTGGTTAATGATACCTCCCTATAAAGGGAAGGTGGTGAATGAAGAAGTGAATATTGAGCTGGGTAATTCAGACAGTTACCAGTTATTTAATTTAGATGAGGACCTGGGTCAGCAGGTGAACCTGGCAGATTCCAACGGTGAAAAACTGGACGAGATGATCGCTTCATTTGAAGCCATAAGGGGCAAGGATTACGGCAATACACAGCAACTGGAGTTGCAATGAACTTTTCTGAAACTTCCGGCTGGCTTAATAGGGCAACGGAATGTACCAGTTCTCCTCGTTCATCAGGTGTTGCCTGATCTCTTCAGCTTTGGCACCGGAGAATTTGGCAGCAACCTTGTCGGCCAGGTAGGAAGGATCGCCCCGCCTTTTTGCAATCCGCATAAGATCGTAAAACCTGTGTCCTTCAAAGGCAAGCTCCCGCGCCCTTTCAGTCATAATCTGATCCTCCAGGTAAGCCTGCTTACCGGGAAGGTCTGCAGTAAAATCCAGGTAGCCAATGAGTTCATTGGTGTAGGGATCATGCAGGTAGATCTGGTTCTCGATATATATGGCATCATCCGCACTGCCAAATCCTACCCTTCCCCGGACGCCCATCTGGGAACCATCAGGCGGATTCTTGTAAGCTCCGTTATTAAGTATGCTTAATGCCTTATTGATATTGGTGTTATAGATTCCCTGTCCGGTCAGGTCATGAAGCCAGTATGTATATAGCTCAGCTGCGTAGAGGTGGATATTTGAAGCCCTGTAAAGGATAAAATTGGCATCGTGGTCGAATAGGTCCTTTCCGATCGTATACTTGAATACCACCGTATCGACACCCTGGATAATATTTTCCACATCCCGGTAGTTACCAATGGATTTATAGTAGAGCATAAGCCGTACATCCTCTTTAGTCATCATCTGTCCCCCTTTCACGTAAGCGTAAGAAACGCCATGACCCCGGTAGAAATCACCCGGGTATCCAAGCTGTGCCATAAAAGTCAGTTCCGGATTTGACGAATTCTTCCTGATATCGGTCTCGCTCCAGATGGTTTCCCAGTTCTTCACTGCAATTCCAGTGGGCTTCAGCATGTACAAATTGGGCGGAAGGGCCGAGAAGAGGGATTGAAGTCCGTTCTGCTGCTGGAAGGATTTATCGAACTGTAGGGTCAGGATATGCTCATAGGTGTCGATCCCTTCAAAAATGCTGATCCACCTGTCACCTGAGAATTTGCTATCCAGCCCGTATTTGATGCTGGAGGATTCAGATTCATTGTTGTAGAGTATGGCGTGGAAGTAACTGTTAGCGGCACTGAGGTTGGAGTTAAACAGATGCATCTCACCCATCAGGGAACGGTAAGCATTCTGGTTCCATACTGTTACATCCCAGGTAAGATCGCTGTTATCAATGTTATGGATGACTCCTACCGCCTTGATCCGCTCCGGCAATTGTGTGGTAAAAGTGTCGATCACCATGGTCATATCCACATAAGCTTTCTCAAGTATGATATCTCT
>CAZIAU010000655.1:0-2384 GCA_964536755.1 uncultured Bacteroides sp.
CAACTTCCCGGAAACCAGCCCGTGGATGGAGTTTCTTTTCTGCCGATTCTGAAGGGAGAACGGTTAGAACGGGAACATAATTATTTCTTCCATTTCCCACTCTATCTGGGAGGGAGCAGGGATGCAGTATTGCCGGCCTGGGACGGCCAGGAGAATTACTGGCGGGCAGTTCCTTCCACCACTGTTATTTCAGGTGACTGGAAACTGATCAATTACTATGAATATGATCGTTATGAACTTTTTAACCTGAAGGATGATATCTCGGAACAACATGATCTCTCTTCCGAAAACCCTGAAATGGCAAATGAATTACTGGATGAGTTAAAAAGCTGGACAGATAATGTCGGTGCACCCATCCCTTCTGTTCCCAACGAGTAGGTTTTAATAAAAGAATTCAATATTTCCCTATTCATATTGATAGAAATACTGAGAGTCATATATAAACAATAATAAACTCAAATTCAACTGAATGAACATTAGATTGAAAATTCCTTTGCTGGCAATTTGCTTACTCACGTTAGCCACGGGATTGAGCTGTAAACATGAAACACCAAAGACAAATAATTCTGCAGACAAACCTAATATCCTGATCATTATTCCAGATGATCTGGGTTGGTCCGATGTGGGTTATCATGGTTCGTCAATCAAGACCCCAAACATTGACGAGTTGGCAAAATCCGGAATAAGGCTGCAGCAGAATTATGTAATGACAACCTGTACCCCAACACGTGTAGGATTAATAACAGGTCGTTATCCCAGCCGGTATGGCATTACCGGACCAGACTATGGAGAAGTGATAGATTTGGGGGATCCCACACTGGCTTCTCTGCTTAGCAAGTGTGGGTATTTCACTGCGATTTCCGGAAAATGGCACATGGGCTCCCCGCCTGAGTATACTCCCCTTAAATACGGTTTTCAATCCTCCTATGGGTACTTCGATGGACAGATTGATCCATATACGCATAATTACAAGAAGGAGAACAAATCAAACGGCCGAAAATCCTGGCACCGTAATGACGAATACCTTGAAGAAGAAGGACATGCCACAGATCTCATTACCAATGAGGCGATCAGGATCATTGAAGAGGAACGGGATAAACCCTTCTTCCTGTACGTGGCATACAGTGTACCCCATTACCCCCTGAATGAGCCGGAAAAGTGGACAGCCATTTATGATGAAACAATGATGTATATTTCACGAAAATGGTTTGCTGCCAGTGTTACTCATATGGATGCAGGCATTGGCCGGATCATAGATGCACTCGAAAGGACCGGGCAGCGCGAAAATACCCTGGTACTCTTTATCAGTGATAACGGGGGACAAAAAAGCTGGCATAGCATGGACGAATATCTTGGGCGCTATGCGGATAAACCACATACGGTACTGGGTAACAATTTCCCCCTGCGGGGATGGAAAGGAGATTTGTATGAAGGGGGGATACGTGTACCTGCTTTTCTCAACTGGCCGGGTCATTTAGACCAGGGAATATTTGATATCCCGGTCCATATGACCGACTGGCTGCCAACAATATGCCATATTGCGGGCTGTGAACAAGAACTGGAACAGTTAAGTCTGGACGGCAGGAATATCTGGCCGCTTCTGGCGGGTGAAACCGGGAGTGAGGATATAAAAACCATGTACTGGAAAACAAATCAATCATATGCGGTCAGGGAAGGCCACTGGAAATTGCTGGTTCGCCGCAATAACGATATTGCCGAATTATACGATATAAAAAATGATTTTCGTGAAATGGAGGACTTATGTAATGTATACCCCGGGAAAGTGGAACATTTGTTGGAATTACTGGAAAGACTTAAAGAGGGTGACAGAGAGTGAAGAGCTCCGGTTAACCGGATAGTACGTACAAAAAAGTATAAAATTAAATGTTAGGCTTATGAACTATAAATTTAGAATTCCCATGCTGGCTGCCGGCATCATTGCCATGACAATGGGCCTGAGCTGTGAAAAAGAGAGTGTGCCACCGAATATTATTCTGATACTGGCCGATGATCTGGGATATACCCAGGTAGGTTTTAACGGAAGCAATTATTATAAGACACCCCACCTTGATAAACTGGCCGGGGAAGGAATGCGATTTACAGATGCATATGCAGCATGTGCCGTATGTTCACCTACCAGGGCCAGCATTATGACGGGTAAATATCCGGCCCGGCTGCATCTGACCGATTTCATTGCCGGGAGCAACAGGAAGGATGTGCCGCTCATCCAGCCCGATTGGCAAAAGTACCTGCCGCTTGAAGAGATCACGATAGCTGAAATGCTCAAGAAAAAAGGCTACCGTACGGCATCTTTCGGGAAATGGCATTTAAGCAAGGAGAAAATGCCCCCAGGCAGCCTGCCCTACAATCCCGACAAGCAGGGG
>CAZIAU010000656.1:0-2381 GCA_964536755.1 uncultured Bacteroides sp.
GTCCGGCAAGACCCATCTGGTCGAGATCTGGCGCCATGTGAGCGGCGCCACGGTCCGGCCTTTCTCCGACTCCATTTTTTCAAGACCGAAGAGCGCTTCTCCTTCAGGCAGAATGATATCTTTATGCATAACCGTTGACAGGGCATTCCCGAACTTCCCCACCTTTAAGGAACCCCCAAGTCCAAGCACCAGCGGATAATCATTCTCAGATTGATCGTCCATCACATGACTGGGATAGAGGGCCACCGGTTCGTCGAAAAGCCAGAGGGCTATGGTCCCTGCCGGATCGCCTGAAATGGCTTGAGGAATCACGTTGGTGCAAAGTAATGTGATCAGCAATATTTTTTTCATCATTTGGTTCATTCTTTTTTCGACTTTGCTTCTATTTCTCATTGGTGAATTTCATTGCATACAATTTGGAACCCCGCATCCTGAATACCAGCTGAACTACTCTTCCCTCCAGGGAATTGAGGTCCCGGGATGTCTTTACCCTTCCTGCCAGTTTCATATAGTCCTCTTCACTCTTGATTTCAATTTTCTTCAAAGCTTCCAGGTTTTGCAGCCACTCCACCGGTATACTCGTAAAGTCCCCGTTCAGGTAAATGCATTCATCAAGGGAATAACCCGGAATCGGAACCCCTTCCTCGTCAAGGAACCCGACCTGTATATAGCCGGCAGCATCTGTGTCCAGGTTCAACAATAAACGGTCACCCTCAAACCGAAAAGGCCTGGTCTGCATGTAGGAATCTTTTCCGTAAGGTGAATCAATGGAAACGAATCCATCCAGTCGTTGAATCAGGCGGTAGACCTCTCTCTTGAAACCTTCTTTCTGACGGGAAGAATGATAGCGGCTCTCCCCAAAACAGTACTGCCAGATCTCATCTCCCCTTCGTATGAGCCCGTGGGCCAGGTAGGCCTGCTTGATGTCTTCACCGGCGTACATACCGATGCCCGCATATGCCGGTCTCGGGTAGCGCTTCCAGTGTATTGCATCACGGCTTACCGAAAGCTGGGTTTCGATAGGTCCCGATCCCTTCATCCTTTCCGGAACAAAATGCAGGGTCCTCAGGGGGGTGCCTGATTCTTCATAATGAAAATAAAGCAAGGGGAAGGCCAGGTAAGTATCCGGGGCCCAGGGATATTTTATGGCTTTGGGCACATAGATATCTGTTTCGGGAGGATCCAGACTGTCAATTTCATGGAATACCATTGGATACTCTATGGAGAATCCACCCGGTGTCAACGGACCATTGTCCAGGTACCAGGGAATAGGGGACCTCATGTTTACTTTGCCTTCCAGGGACTTGTAATCTTCAAGGGTAGCATGTATGAAGGGCCATGGTTTATCCACGGTATCGGATTCGGTGTAGACGAAGGTCCTCCGGGTGGCTCCCTCTGGTGTTTCCGTGAAATCACAACGATGGTATGATATGTATTTGTCCTGCTGGTTGTCATAAAAAGAATTTGATTGGGAACCTGAACGGAATGGAAGAATGGATGTCTTCATACGGGTGAAATCAAAGCCGTCCCCTGAAGAGAACAGATAGATCCCTCTCCGGTTGTAATCTGAGATGAACCTCCAGCGTTCTCCTGGTGGAGCCTTCGGATCGATGAACACGTTCCCCATGGCACTGGGATCTCTCAGCACCACGTTCCGTTTCCCGAGGTATTCCCCTTTACCCAGGTCCGGAGCACTGAAATGAACCCCGTCCTCAGAAGTAAGTACCTCCAGGCAGTCGTTCGTACCCCCGTAATATATCCTGATCACTCCTTTCCCATCCTCAATGACAGAAACATGCTTTCGGAATGTACCCTCTATATCCTTAACCACCACCGTGTCAAATCTGGCTGGGTTGACCGCAAAATAACATCCATCCATCTTACTGACCATCGCATCATCAATGAAAAGGTGTTTTCTGCTTCCCAGTTCGATTACCTGCTTTCCTGTTTCACCATCAAACAGCAGTGGTCCAGGGCCGGGTTCAAGATCCTGAGTGCCATATCCGGAAGTAGTTTTATCCACAAAACTCCCTGGCACATTGAATGCTCTCTCATAGACCAGGCCTTCGGAAAAACGCATTTCATCAAGGCTGCCCCGCAGCTGATGTTCCCACTGCCCGTCCCTGGCCAGGCTGAGATAATCTTCCTCCCCTTCGGGAAGACTCTTCATCCTGAATTTCCCGGGGAGGGTCTGGAGCCTGCCATTCACATAATGCCTGATCTGTTTGTTCCCAGCGTTATAGGTAAAGGCCATATGGGCCCACTCACCGCGCGGGATCTCTGATGGAATGGAAAGTGCATGGCCTGGTGATCTGTTTATAAGGGTGAATCCCCGTAATCCGGGATCCACCTGAAGCGACGTAATCCTGTTATTTTCACCC
>CAZIAU010000657.1:0-2375 GCA_964536755.1 uncultured Bacteroides sp.
ACGCATTATTAAAAGAAATCAACCATGTGATGGATGATCCGGAATTATTTAATGAGCCGGCTGACTGGATGATTGACATTCTGGCGACACAACAAAAAAAGTTGCTGGACACCACAATTAACTATAATGATAGAGAGGTAGATGTCAGGATATATTACCCCACCAGGAAAAGCATGAACGGAAATCAACCGGTTACTGTTTATATTCACGGGGGCGGATTCATTTTAGGCAGTGTTGAAGAATACCATATGATGGTAAGCAAGCTGGCAAAGATTACAGGAAATATTGTGATATCAGTTGACTATCGGCTTGCACCTGAGTTTCCTTTCCCTGCAGCCATTGAGGATTGTTTTGCTGTTCTGGCATGGGTACAGGAAAACAGCGCAAAGATTGGTGGCGATAAAGATAAAATATCCGTTATCGGTGATAGTGCCGGAGGCAATATTGCCACTGTTCTTACCCTGATGTGCAGGGATCGCCACAGGCCACAGCCACTTTGCCAGGTACTGATTTATCCCGGAGCAACATTTGTAGATACCCTCTATCCTTCAAGACTTTATTTCGGTAAATGCAAGGAAATGGATTATGTACTTAGTGAGGAGTTCCTCAGAAATGTGAAATCACAATATATGGGGGATGAAACCAATGACAGGCTTCCTTACCTCTCCCCACTTGAGGCTGAGTTAACGCCGGATCTTCCTCCGGCACTTATTATTACTGCCGAATGTGACCCCATCCGTGATGACGGGCGTTTATATGCAGAAAAGCTGCAAAGATCAGGTATAAAGACCAATCATGTGGAGTACAGCGGCATGATTCATGGTTTCATGAGCTTTCACATGGTTCTTGGCGATGCACTTGATGCCATGAAATTAATCCGGGATTATCTTAACAGTTTTGATATTCAGGGAGAAAATTAAGCATAAGAGCAGTGAATCGCTATATTTACTCAAGCTAGGAATTCGGCAATGATCAGGAAGCACCTTTTACTTACTTTTCGAAACCTCAGAAAAAACATACTGTATTCAGCCCTTGTCATTGTCGGACTTGCCCTTGGCATAACTACCTTTCTTTCAACTATTCAATGGTCTGCATGGCATCTTTCTTTTGACCGGAGCTTTCCACAGGCAGAAAGCATATACAGGCTGACATTTGAAGAGAGCAATGAAGGCTTTTACAGGCACACGGCCCGGATACTGCACGGGGCCGCCCTCAACAAGATCATGTTCTCTGAAATGTTTACGGGCTTTGACAAGATTGGCCGGCTTGCGCCATTCAGAAAGGCTGTATTTTTTGTAAACGAGGATTCATATTACGATTTATATGCATATAGCTGTGATCCGGATTTCATCAGGATATTTCAACCCACTATTTTCCATGGAAACAGCGAACGGTTGCTGGAGGAACCGTTTACTGCAATTTTAACCGAATCGACCGCCAGGAAATTCTTCGGCAACGATAACCCGGTTGGCAAGTCCTTTGAAATCCTTCACCAGTTTGATGTGGATCCCGTAACATATACAGTTGCTGCTGTCATTAAAGATCTGCCGGGAAATACTCATTTCAGGATCTCAATGCTAACCTCATTTGAGGATCCGATGAAATACCAGGGTACAGCCTGGACCTATGTCAGACTTCTTCCGGCAGAGAATCCGGCAGAGATGGAATTAAAACTCAAGGACTTTATCGATAAAAATGAAGACCCTTCCTATGCTGAGAAAATATATCCCAGGCTTCAAAAGCTAACAGATATTCACCTCCATTCACATAAGGGCAGGGAAATTCAGCCAAACATCAGGTACAGAACAGTACTGATCCTGATGGTTACCGGCATGCTTGTATTCCTCCTGGCATGGTTTAACTTCACTCTTCTTTCATACAGTCAGAATCAGCTTCAGATCCAACGGCTTACTGTTCAGTGGCAGATGGGGGCTTGCAAAAGAGTGTTTTTCAGACAATTCCTGGCGGATAACCTCCTTATCGGATGCCTTTCATTTATAGGCGGGTTGCTTCTCACACTGACTCTTTTACCGGCTATTGAGAAACTGGGTGGCAATTTTGTATTTAACGGAAGCACAATTTTTCTGATCTCCATACTGCTTTTGTTCATTTTGATTTTAATCAGCTCTGTTATAACAACCATTTTTTCCACGGAAAGACTCTATAAAAGTCTCCGGCACAGATATCTTTCATCCAAAATTGGAACACCACCAGATTCAACCGGAAGGAATCTCTTCATTCGTGCAGTGATCATCCTGGAGTTTATCATCCAACCACAGTAAAGTGAGCACTCCATTAAAATCTGACATCGAGATGGATTCTTCTCTAATTTCAAGTTCAGTATCCTCATCGACTCTACACCATGCAGAAGCATT
>CAZIAU010000658.1:0-2371 GCA_964536755.1 uncultured Bacteroides sp.
CAGGCCTCTCCGATGTCACTATTACAATCTCTTCATCCTTGTAATAGTAAGCAGGCCTGATACCCCAGGGATCCCGCATGGCAAAGAGGTCACCATGTCCCAACATCCCTGCGACCGTATATCCCCCGTCCCACCGTTTGCTGGCTTCACCCAGAATGCTTCCCAGATCTATATTCCTGGCAATCTGATCTGTAATATCTTTGTTGGTGTATCCCTCTTTTTTATAATTGTCAAATAGCCGCTGATTTTCTTTGTCCAGGAAATGCCCTATCTTCTCCAGCATGGTCACCGTGTCGGAATATTCTTTAGGGTATTGTCCGAGTTCCAGAAGTATGGTGAACAGTTCATCCACATTGGTCAGGTTAAAGTTCCCGGCCATGACCAGGTTACGGGTGCGCCAGTTATTCTCTCGCATAACCGGATGAAGATTGTCAGTGCTGTTGGAACCAAAAGTTCCGTACCTGAGGTGCCCCAGGTAGGCTTCGGCAACAAACCGAAGGTTGTTTTTGGCCCAGTTAGGATCTTTGAATGCCTCCGGGTGGTCCTTCTCAGCAATGCTGTATTCGGCATATATCTTTTTAAAGATTTCATTGATTGCCGAAGAACCGGTTTCCCTGTAACGGCTGAAGTATTTTCTTCCCGGAGGCACATCCAGTTTTAGGCTAACAATACCTGCTCCATCCTGTCCCCTGTTTCTCTGCTTCTCCATCAGGAGATAGAGCTTTTCCAGACCGTATTTCCACGATCCGTGGGCAAGTTGGTAATACTCCAACGGTTTTCTCAACCTTATCAAGGCTATACCACACTTGTGTTTTACTTCATCTGTCATCAGTATCGGGTCTGCTGGTCAGCACTTTTTAGATTAATATAGTCCTCGACAAGGATCGGGTTCGGGAAATACTTTTTCACCCGGTCATACAGTTTCAGTGCTTCACTTTTCGTTCTGCAATCACCAACGTATAGTTTGAAGAATGGTTCATCATACCGATAATAGGCATCTATTTCAGGAAAATATGAAAGGAACCTGGCCCTGACACGCTGCTGCTCTTCCTTGGCACCGATTCCGCTTTCTGAGTAGATCCTGATCCGGTAACCGGGGACTCCTCGGATCTTACTGTTACTGGTAAGAAATTTGTAATAGTTTGCCACAAGCAGACTGTCCGCCCTGATTGTTATCTGACCATCCGTACCCTCATCCAATAACCTGGTAAAAATATCCTCGCTATGATCAGCCGATCGACCCGGCTGACCGTTGATGACAGCGACCGAAAATATTAAACATAGAATGGAAAACAACGACGATTTCATCCGGTCAATTTGTGCAACAAAATTAATTATTTAGATGATAATTTGATTATTTTCACCTCATGCAGAATAAAAAAACACGGAAAGCGAGGCGAATAGAGATTGTCACAGGATTTATTATCCTCCTTGCATCATTCAGTTTTCTCGCTTCCCTGTTGTTTGATTTTAAATTTGTAAGCCCTGATGGCACTCTGCTGGAAGATCTCACCTACCTGTCGGAGAACACACTGAATAACAGAGTAAGTGCATGGTTCTGGATAACCACTGCCATAATTACTCTGGCCGCCATTCCATTTTACCTGATACTGTTTTACAGGAAGCTGCAGGCACTGCAATATGTTAATGCATTATTCATGCTTGTGGCCTCTGTTTGGTTCCTGTTAATGGGAAATCTGGGGATTGAACTCCACCACAATATGATGAATATACTGGGTGAAGGGTTGGAAAAGGCAAACGAACAGATGAAACTATCCCTTCTTGAACAGTTCAGCCAGGAACAGTTTTACAGGAAAATAGGGAGCAGTTTCGTCGGATTATTCGCCATCGGTCTGGGAATGACCAGGTTTAGAATAAAAAGATTCCCGATCCTTTCATCCATCCTGCTGATTATCTCGGGACCGACACTGATTTTTCTCAACTGGTATAATCCCGAGCACCTGATCCGGACAGGGGCCATGGCAGGTATTATGATAGGCGTGGTGATATTTTGTGTCAGATTGATTAACCGTGGACTCCCGGTGAACCGCCCATTAAAATAGATCGATAGTTACTTGTGAAATCCTGACTTTTAATTCATGGCTTCAGACACCTCGTCTGTAACATTCAGGTTATGTGAAACTGCCTGAACATCATCATCGTCTTCAAATTCTTCCACGATTTTCATAATCTGAACCGCCTGCTCCAGGGAAAGATCCACGGTTTCATTGGGGATTCTTTGAAGCTCTGCACTTTCAGGCTCCAGTCCCATTTCCTGGAGCTTCTTCTGTACGTTATGAAAATCTTCCAGGGGTGTTGTGATCATGAACATCCCATCTTCCAGTTCAATCTCTTCCACACCCGCATCGAT
>CAZIAU010000659.1:0-2365 GCA_964536755.1 uncultured Bacteroides sp.
ACTTAGTCACCCCTTTAAAGTGTTCTGAAAAGAGATATCGTGGGAGTATTTTTGAAAACAGAAATATTACCTGATTGCCTGCTGGGTGTGTGGGAGATAACCGAGGACTTTGATTCACTGTACAGTATGGTTGACCTGGCCACAGTCGAGAAGACCAAACTGGACAGCTTCAAGAATATCAGCAGGAAGGTGGAGTGGCTGAGCGTCCGGGCCCTGGTAAAGAACATGCTGGGCAAGGATACCCGGATCCTTTACAATGCCGAGAACAAGCCTTTCGTGCGGGGCAATACACATAATATAAGTATTTCCCATTCCAACAATCTGACCGCAGTACTGATCAGCAAGGATAAAAGGGTGGGAATTGATCTGGAATACATGTCGGGAAAGATAAGCAAGGTGGCCGATAAATTCATCAATGAAAAGGAGAGCATAACCTCCGATCCTGAATTGGGTAAGTTCCACCTTTACCTGCACTGGTGTGGTAAGGAAGCCATGTACAAGATCAGTGAAAAACAGGATATTGATTATCGTAATGGCCTTACTATTAATCCATTCACTCCTGAAGAACATGGCTTTATGTTCGGAAATGTGGTCAATGGAACCGGAACTGAAGTGTTTGAACTGGAATACCTGCAACATGAAAACTATGCACTGGTCTGGTGCGCTAAAGAATGAACAGTTTCTACGAACAGCTTCAGGACAGAAGTAAAAAACGATTTGCACTGCTGGTTGATCCGGACAGGTATGATGATGAGGCATTGAACGAACTTATCTGCTGTATCAACCAGGATCCTCCTGACCTGTTACTGGTTGGGGGAAGTATTCTATTTAAACCCATTGACCTGACAATCACCGAGTTGAAACTGGGAACCTCCATTCCAGTTTTTATATTCCCGGGAAGTGTAATGCAACTCTCTGACCGGGCAGACGGAATACTTTTCCTGTCGCTGATTTCGGGACGTAATCCCGAGTTTCTTATTGGCAGCCATGTTCTTGCTGCCCCGCACCTTATACGTTCGGGTATCGAGATCATTCCCACCGGGTACATGCTCATTGAGAACGGCAAGTCAACCTCGGTGGAATACATGAGTAATACCCGCCCCATCCCCCTGGGAAAAACAGAGATTGCAGTGGCCACGGCCATGGCCGGTGAGATGCTGGGATTGAAATCCATATACCTTGAAGCGGGAAGCGGAGCTGCTAATACAGTGGGACTTGATATGATAAGGTCAATACGCAGGAAGGTCTCCCTCCCCCTGATCGTGGGTGGTGGGATCACTTCAGCAGCCAAAGCCAGGGAGGTATACAAGGCTGGTGCCGATATGATCGTGGTGGGAACTGTCCTGGAAAAGCAACCCGGACTTGTCAGGGAATTCTGTGCCCTCAGGGAGGAGTTGAACAGTTAAGATCCGGCGTCACTGAATTTGATCCTCAGGGAAATGATCCTATTTCGCCAGGTCGGGGATGACTTTTCCCGAGGCATTCTCCGGTGTGGATATTTCCAGGAAATAAGCGATTGTCGGGGCAATATCGGCGGGTGATACCCTGTAAGGTATGGTCACCCGGTTTACCTTCCATCCATAAAAAATGAGGGGTACGTGAGGACCGTACTTGAAATCGGTGAATCCGTTCCTTCCCACACCACTGTATTCCACCCATCCCGGTGTGAGGTAGATGATCACATCCCCCGAACGTTTCTGATTATAACTGTTCTGGATCCGTTCGAATACGCCGTCTGTAAAATTATTTCGTTCTATTACATAGGCCTGGAGGGCATTTGACACTCCCGTCATCTGTATCATGAACCTGGCAACCCGGTCCTGCACCTCCTCCAGCGAAAGTCTTGAATCCTCGATAAGCTGCTGGTTCAGATAGATCTGCTGGGCATAATAGAACGAGACCCAGTCGCCCTGACCATAAATGGCATTAAGATATGATTTTAAGAGTGATATGCTTGTCCGGTAATTGAAAAATCCCGATGGTATACGGCTCTCTGACAGGTACCGGGGATCATCGGCCAGTGCATTTTCGGCTGTCACGTAGACCAGGACATTTTCAAGCCCCAGCTGATCGTCCAGGAATTCAAGCAGGTGCTCTATATCCTTATCCAGCCTCAGGTAAGTGTCCTGCATTTCCACCGACCATGTACTGTACTTTTCAGCCAGGTACCTGGTGGAGTTAAACCCGATATGGATCCAGTCACATACACCGCGCTGCCCCAGTTCTTCGTTCACAATAGCTGCAATTGCCATATCCTTGGTATATGTATTCCCCCAGGGGGTATACTTCATCAACGAGTAATCTGTGGTGTTTTTATCGATAGTACTTATCCTTTCCAGGTCATAGGGGAAAGTGATCTGTCCGT
>CAZIAU010000660.1:0-2363 GCA_964536755.1 uncultured Bacteroides sp.
AAGGTAATCTTCATCCTGCATCAGGCTGGCAAAGCCAAAAAGGGCTTCGGTAAATGTCTTTCGCCCCGAGAATAGATAAGTAGCATTTTCATTTATAGGTCCTTCCAGTGTGAGGTGTGCCCCAAGCACTCCTATTCCGGCAGATCCATCAAATTTCTTTTTATTTCCCTCCCGCATTGTAATATCTACCACTGAGGAGAGTTTTCCTCCGTATTTTGCAGGAAAGCCTCCCTTCAATACCCTTACATCGTTTATTACATCCGGATTGAACACAGATATAAATCCTCCTAAATGATTTACATAGAAAAGAGATACATTATCAATTAGAAATAGATTTTGGTCCGGACTTCCTCCCCTGACAAGCAAGTTACTCGATCCTTCATTTTGTGACTGCACTCCGGGCAATAATTGGAGGGTTTTGAGAACATCCGGTTGACCACCTATCGATGGTATGTATTTAAGTTGTTCATTTGAAAGCGTGGACTGGTTGAATGTAAGCCTTCTGTGTGCTGTAACACTTACTTCTTCGAGACTTGAGCCGGATACAAGTGAAATAATTAGTATTGTATCTTTTATGGAATCGAGTGATAATTTACTGGTAGCATAACCTACATAAGTAATCCAGAGGCTATCAATTTCACTTTTCAAAGCAATACTGAAATAACCATTATTATCAGTTGAAGTGCCCTGAAAGCTATCCGGATCGAAAACATTCGCACCGATGAGCACCTCTCCGGACTCGTTATCTCTTACAGTCCCTGAAATATGGATTTGTGCATTGAGAGCTTGTGAAAATAACGCTAGTGAAAAATACAATATGAGCCTGAAACAATTCATTACTATTTTGATAATTGAATTGTATCTGCTTCTACAAAAATTGAATCAACAGAACTGGAATAAGAAGCCATAATTCCAAGTCCATTTTTAACATTTGAATAGACAGGATAGGCAGTTGCTGTTCCCTCAATAAAATCTGCATAGCGAGTGTTCTCATAGAAATACTGGGACTTTTTGAATATGTAGTATTCCTTACTTATGTGTCTTAATTCTGCGATCAGAGTATGTTCCCTAAATGTCTGATAACGGGCACCGCCCGAGCTATGTGTACTGTAAGAAGAGCCATAGAACAGATCCAACACTTCTTCCTCCTCATCTATCAACTCATCACTGAATACCAGGCTTTCTGTTGTATAGGGTTCAAATCCTTCATTTAGTAATATCTTGCTCTGCTCGTTAAATGGATAGGTTAGTCCTAAATAATCTTCCATTCGTTTATATATAATAAGTTCATAATAATCTTCCTTTTGGGGATCATCAACAAATCTCAATTCTACTCCCGCAACAAAATATCCTTCTTCACTTAGTCTTGCAGTATTTGTCTGGCTGAGGATTGATATGCTGCTAAAGGTTGGCACGGAATCATTGGCAGTTATCTCGGGATAACCTTCCAGGATGACTGAAACATGATACGGTGCCCCGGACTCTACTACATTATCTGATGTGTAAATCCCATTATCCTGATATTGAAGGAGAATACTTTCTGATTCCCCTTGCCTAATCTGTACACTTGCATTATCGACCAGTGTAAGTTCAATGGAATCAAGTTTTTCAGCTAAAGAAAGATGGACTCTCACATTTTCACCAGATATAAGAATACAGTTCAGTGCAGGGACTGTTTCAAAATCCGGAAACTCATCACTGATTAGCTTTACACAAGAGACAAGGATTAACGGAAATAAGAGAAGAATGAAGAATACATATTTGATTTTACCTTTCATCCACATAATCCCCGACTATAATTTGATTCTTAGCTGGACAATAAATTCTAAAGGATCAAAACCAAGAGAATAATCATTACCTGAAAGGTTGTTATCAAGTTCAGTTTGGTAAACTCCAAGCATAAGACTAACCCTATCGAGAATGGTTACTGAGGTAGATAATGAGAATACACTCCCAACTGAAAAGCCTAGTCCGATTGTCTTAATAAAAAGTATATTTCCCCCAGCATAGAATCCAAAGTTTGATCTATCGCTGTCTAAACTCTTGGTATAGTTAAATCCTACAACTGGATCAAAATTTACCCTTCTTTCTCCTCCCAGGGAATAACCTGCAATAAAGTTAGAGCTGATATAGGGACTTCTGTCTCGTGTAATTTCAATTTCATTTGCTTCGTTCTCTCTCTTACTCCAGTTATATAACCCTGTGCCTGCACTTAATCCGGCATAGAGTTTATGATACCTGAGCTGAACTCCAGCAAGGAGTGAACCCGATTGCCTTGACAGCAGATTTGTTGCGGTATCTGAAAAACTTATAATGGAATGTGTGAGCCTGATTCCTCCACTTAAATGCAAGTCTTCATTAAA
>CAZIAU010000661.1:0-1491 GCA_964536755.1 uncultured Bacteroides sp.
TTACAGTCAGAAAGATAGTTAGAATTAATCTTATATATATGAAAGAAACGATTAAAGCACAATGGTTGAATGATCTCTCCTTTGAGGCCGATGTAGACGGACATAAACTTTACATGGATACATCCAGTGAACACGGGGGTAAAAATGTGGGGCCAAGACCAAAACCATTAATGATGGTGGCCCTGGCCGGATGTACAGGTATGGATGTGATTGCCTTACTGAAGAAGATGAGGGAAGAAGTGGAAGAATTCAGCGTCGAGGTTGAAGGGGATATAACCGAGGACCATCCAAAGAGATTCGCTGGCATGAAAGTTATATTCCGTATTAAAGGAAAAAATATTTCCCTGAAAAATGTGGAAAAAGCCGTCGACCTTTCAAAAACAAGATATTGTGGGGTTTCGGCCAATTACTCGAAAGCATTTGACATTTCTCACGAAATCATTATCGAGGAATAGTACAGATCGGTATTTTAATCACAATATATGCATGTTCTATAAGCAAACTGGCATTTTTTTGCGGTAGCAAAATAAGCACTTTGCGGTAAAACATGCATATATGAATTATTAATATGCTGAACGGAACTGTTCCAGAAACCGGATGTCATTTTCGAAATAGAGCCGAAGGTCCCTGACCTGGTATTTAAGCATAGCAACCCTTTCAATTCCCATTCCAAAAGCATAGCCGGTATATTTAGCTGAATCAATACCTGTATAGTCAAGAACATTGGGATCAACCATTCCACAACCCAGAATTTCAAGCCATCCTGTGTATTTACATACATTACATCCCTTTCCCCCACAGATCTGACAGCTGATATCCATTTCAGCCGACGGTTCTGTAAAAGGAAAATAGGAAGGTCTTAACCTTATTTCAATCTCTTTTCCAAACATTTCTCTTGCAAAATAGAGAAGAGTCTGTTTCAGATCTGCAAATGATACATTTTCATCGATGAAGAGTCCTTCAACCTGGTGAAAAATGCAGTGTGCACGAGCGGAAATTGCTTCATTCCGGAAAACCCTGCCAGGTGAGATGGTACGAATGGGTGGCTTTTGGCTTTCCATTACACGTACCTGTACAGATGAAGTATGGGTCCTCAGCAGAATATCAGGATCTTTCTCAATAAAAAAAGTATCCTGCATATCACGGGCCGGGTGTTCGGGAGGGAAATTCAGGGCTGTGAAAACGTGCCAGTCATCTTCAATTTCAGGACCTTCCGAAATCGTGAAACCCAGCCTTGAAAATATTTCAATAATCTGGTTACGGACAATGGAAACCGGATGTCTTGCTCCAATCTGTAATGGAGGACCGGGAAGTGTCAGGTCTTTTAATTTGTCCCTTCCATCTTCGACTGTTTTCAGGGATAACATCTCTTCAATTCTGGAAGAGATAAAGGAAACTTTTAGAGATTTTTACCGCCAAGAGGGCAAGGAAGTTGGAAAAATAATATTGGCCGGAGGAATGGCTAATATGCCCGGGTTAATAGAGTATTTT
>CAZIAU010000661.1:1501-2358 GCA_964536755.1 uncultured Bacteroides sp.
ACACTACAAATCACGAAGAGATAAATTGCTTCACATCATTGATCTTCTGACCAACCTCTTTTTACTGTTCTGCCGGTATATTCCTGAATTCATTGAAAAGATCGGCCAGGATCCCTTTTTTACCAAGGTATTTTATTCGGAAATTTTCAATTTCTTCCCTGGAGTTGGCATTGAAACCCCTGGCTTCTTCAAAAATCTTTTCAATGGACTGAAGCATATCAGATTGAATTAGCTGCAAAAGTAAAAAAAAGTATGTTTATTCGATCAGCGATATGGTATATACAACATCTTCGATGGGCCTGTCATAACTATCGGTTTGTGATGCAGCAATACTATCAAGTACCCCAAGACCTTCAATGACTTCCCCAAAAACCGTATAAGAACCATCAAGATGAGGGGTTCCGCCAATGGTTGTATACAATGCTGCCACATCGCTGCTGAGTGTGGGCATACCCCTTTTAATCATTAGATTCAACTCTTCAGGGGTAAAAACACGGCCCTGTACAATAAAGAACTGTGACCCGGAGGATCTCTTTTCGGGATTAACAGCGTCACCCTGCCTGGCAGCCGAAAGTGCCCCTTTTTTATGTACAAGGTGTTCATTGAATTCTGCTTCAAGAGTATAACCCGGTCCGCCGGTCCCCAACCGTTGTCCTTTTTCAGCTCCTGCCGAATAAGGATCACCTCCCTGAATCATAAAGTCTTTGATAACACGATGAAATAACTGCCCGTTATAAAAACCGGATTTAATGAGCTTGATCATATTGTCGCGGTGAACAGGTGTTTCATTGTAAAGTTTCGCAACCATTGTCCCCATGCTTGTTTCAATTTTTATTAATTGTTCCGGTGCAGTTGAA
>CAZIAU010000662.1:0-1359 GCA_964536755.1 uncultured Bacteroides sp.
ATTACATCCTTGATCCGGAAGGAAACCAGAAGCAACAGGATCATTACTGTTCCGGCTCCGAGCCAGGCGGCAACTGCCAGGCTCCAGGTGGCCACAATTCCGGTCACCCCGGTACCCATCACAACCAGTGCGGCCCCAAAACTTGCACCCGAACTTATGCCCAGAACATACGGGCCCGCCAGTGGATTCCTGAACAGGGTTTGCATCTGCAGGCCGCAAACCGGCAGTGCCGCTCCGGCCAGCAGAGCTGTCGCCAGCCTTGGAAGCCTGAATTTCTTTAAGATGATCAGATCGTGCGCGGAGAGTATTTCTGAACCGGATAAATGCCGGGCCATGTCTGAAAATGTAATTGAGACGCTGCCCAGCCTTATATCCAACAGTACAAATATTACCAGGATAAGTCCCAGTGAAAGAATGACCAGAGTAGTTCTGGAACGCAGATTCACTCTCTACTTTTTTAGATCTTCCACCACTTCGGCAAGCTTTACTAAATCAAGCTGGACCTGCTTGTAGTGCTCCTTCAGTGAGGTGGAATCAGCATCAGTTTCGGGATGATTAGTCCTGAGAATCAAGTCGTTCCTCAGCAGAACTAATTTCTTAATTACTTCATCAAACCTGTCCTCTGTAAGTTCTTCCGAATAGTGCCTGTATGAAAAACACTCCTGTAGTAAATCGAATGCCAGTTTATTGATATCCTTCTTTAAGAGCCTGATGCTTGCCATGGATGATGTGATTGATAAAATCCAAAAATAAGGATTATTTTAATTTTTTATAGTATATATATTTATGATCTGGCAATAAATCAGGATGAAAGATGGCGATCAGGTCTGCAAGCACAAGCTCGGGATGTATTGTACCTGACTCCCAGTAGTCATTTCCTCCCATCCCTCCTACTCTGGCGTTATTATTATATACAGATCCATTGCGGATAACCGGCAATTCATTGAACCTGTCATCGAAAAGGGAAAGCTCTGTAAGAGAATTAGCTGCTCCGGGGTTGATCCAGAAATCGGCACCTAGTGCTCTGATAAATACAGTTTCAATATCCATCGGAATAGCCTGGGTGGATCGGGTTTCACTCCAAAGATATTCACCACCTGCATCTTCCAGCAGTTTTACAGTAAAACTTTCTCCTCCGGCAACATACCAGGTATCTTTCCATGGGAGTCCCAGTAAAACTTCAGGACGTTGAGTCACTCCACCTGCAAGATCTGCCAGTGAATTATAGATGGAATCGATCCGGTTAAAGTAAAGATCCGATTCCTTCTCCCTGTTGAAGAATTGTGAAAAAAAGCGGATCCATTCTGATTTACCCAGGGGGTGTGTTTCCAGGTACTCTCCGCAGAAAACAACTGGTAT
>CAZIAU010000662.1:1369-2354 GCA_964536755.1 uncultured Bacteroides sp.
TCACGAAGCTTTTCAACAGAGCCCAGTTCTCTTCCTTCAACTCCATACATAAACAGTACATCCGGATCAAGCGACACAATGGTTTCATAGTTTAAACCCTGGTCATAACCCACATCTAACACTTCTCCTGTCTCTATCTTTTTTCTTATGACAGTATCATAAATAAGTCCGGCCCCGGAAACTCCCCTGATAGTTTCCCGCATCCCAAGCTGATTAATCATTGCAAGATGTGTTGTAGAGAGTGTTATAACATTCCTGACAGGTGTACGAATGAATGGAAAATCAGCGAGGGAATCAGGGACAAGGTGTTTGTCTTCTCCCAGTACATAGGTAAAAGTTATGTCACTGCTGTTCTGCCAGGGATCAAAGACCTGTATAATTTTAAAGTCGTCGAAATTCAGAATATTGAACCCCTCGGCATATCTGGCAGACAGGCCCGGGCCATTCCATTCCGGATGCCCGTCATTTGTTCTTTTCCCCACACATCCGGAAATGGCCAGAAACCCTATCATAAACCAGAGCACTCCTCTCATCGTGCAACTATAATTTTATGATACTCGGACTCTCCGTTTGTTTCAATTACCAGAAGATAGATCCCGGGTGGAAGAGGACTCGTATCGAAGCTTTGCGGCCCCGTGCCATTACATGTAATCCTGAGCCGCAGGGTTCCTGAAATATCATAGAAAGTTAAAGACTCCGGTCCGGTTATTCCGGTATTCGATCCAGGAAACCGGATTAGGATAGACCGTGTAGTGGTTCTTAACTGAAACTGAAGGCGAACCGGAACCGGTAGGGTACAGACCACCGCAAAACAGGGCACCTGTACCGGAGGGATCAAGCCAGGGCCGGAGTAAAGGTCCGGCTTCCCCGTTGTAATCCCAGGCCACGTTCAGTTTTGTAAAGAAGTCATTCCTGTTCGGGACTTTGCTGAATATATCCCTTTCGGTATCAGGATCATAGCCGGTTACAGCTCCGCATTCTGCTC
>CAZIAU010000663.1:0-2340 GCA_964536755.1 uncultured Bacteroides sp.
GGTGAAAGGTTCATTTATCTTGATATTACTGGTGGCATTGCATTGGAAGATATTATGATGCAGATCAATGAGAACAGCACTCTCATAACCGGTCTGAACGGGATGGTCCAGATCGAAAATGATTTCTGGCAACACTCCTTTTCAGGAAAGATTGGAGAAAGTGATTTCTCAATTTCCGGATCAGGATCTAACTTTCTTTCATTTCTGATAGCCGGGAATCAGGAACTTACAGCTTCAACCAGTTTTCGATCCGACCACTTTGATCTTCAGGAAGTACTTAATCTTTTTCCTGGAAACAACTCCGGTAATACTTCCGGGATCATCTTTCCTGATATGGTACATTTGAAACTCGATTTTTTAATTAATGAATTCACCATGGAAAAGTTCAGGGCAAGCAGTGTGAGTGGCATTGCCCTTTATGATTCGCCTTTTCTGCATGTAGACAGTCTCTTCATGCAGACCATGGATGGATCTATTTCCGGCCGGTTTGGGATGACACAGGACCGTCATAGCTCTATATTTACAAATGTAAATGCCAATCTGAAGGACCTTGATATTCAAAAACTATTCTATGCTTTCAATAATTTCGGACAGACTCAGATTACCCATGAACACCTGAAAGGGTCCATATCTGGTAAATCTGCATTTTCAGCATCCTTCAGTCCTTCGTTTTCCATTCAGGCTAAATCCATCCTCAGTGAAAATACATTTATTATAAAAGAGGGAGAACTTAATGGATTTTCCCCAATCATGGCACTTTCAAGATTCGTTGATATTGAAGAACTTCAAAATATTCAATTTAAAACACTGGAAAACACTATACTTATTAAAGATAACCAGGTTATCATTCCAGCCATGGAGATACAATCCAATGCTATGAACCTTTCAGCCTCCGGAATACATAAATTCAACAATCAATATGATTACAGGTTACGTCTCAGGCTGTCAGAATTACTCTATAAAAAAGCCCGCAGATCTGACAACCCGGAATTTATAATGGCCGGGGATGATTCCGATACCCGCACACTTTTCCTTAAGGTATATGATAATGGATCAGGAGCAAAAGTTGAAGTGGATCGGGATAAGACCGCAGAGAAAATAAGGGAAGACCTGAAAGAAGAAAGGGTTGAGCTGAAGGGTATTCTTAACGAAGAACTGGGTCTTTTCAAAAAAGACAAGGAGGTTTCCACCAGAAAAAAACAGCAGCCGGAAAGCGAAGAAATCTTTAAATTTGAGTTTTCCGATGAGCCCGATACGATTTCAGGGCAGACACCTGAAAGGAAACCATGGTGGAAGAAACGGACAAAAGAAGAGGCCCCTCAGAATAAACAGGTAGGGGAATTCGTTATTGATGAGTAATTAATAAACCAATTCAAATTGGACATTTACAGGAAAAAGCAACGTTGGAAGCAGATCCTGTTATCGGCAGCAATCCTGATCGGGGCCGGATCACTCTGGTATACAAACAGGCTGGTAGACGATATTGAAACCACCGAAAGACAAAAAGTCGAACTGTGGGCAGCAGCCATACGGATCATGAACCAGGCCGATTTTGAAACGGACCTTGCATTCCCCTTTTCCGTTATTGAAAGCAACACTAATATACCCGTAATTCTGACCGATTCCGACGGGAAAATTTTAAATTATAAAAACCTTGATTCAACCAGGGTCAAGGATACCAGATACCTTCAGAAACAACTGAACCATGCAAGGATTGAAAACGATTCCCTGTTGATCAACCTGGGTGATGATGATTACCAGTGTATCTTCTACAGGGATTCCATCCTTTTGAGGAAATTAATATTCTTTCCCTATGTCCAGCTCGGAGTAATTATCCTCTTTATCCTGGTTTCATATATGGCATTCAGTGTTTCCAGGAAAGCTGAACAAAATGAGGTCTGGAACGGAATGTCAAAAGAAACGGCTCATCAACTGGGGACACCCATTTCTTCCCTGATGGGCTGGCTGGAATTGTTAAAACAAACCGATATGGATCAGGGAACCCTTGGAGAGATACAAAAGGATGCCTCCAGGCTGGAAAAAATAACTGACCGGTTCTCAAAAATCGGTTCAAAACCAACCATGAGGGAAACCGATCTAAACCGGATAATTACAAGCAGCCTTGAATATATTCAATCCAGGGGTCCGGAGAGCATAGAGTACCTGCTTGATCTGCCGGGAAAATCCATCATGGCCAGGATAAATGAAACTCTTTTTGAATGGGTAATTGAAAATCTCTGTAAAAATGCGATTGACGCAATTCAGGGTAAGGGCAGGATCATTCTTCATGCGGTGGAATCTGAAAAAGTTTTTTTTCGGCTGGTCCGTTATCTATTTTCT
>CAZIAU010000664.1:0-2340 GCA_964536755.1 uncultured Bacteroides sp.
CAACTATCTTAATTCCTGCGATAATAATGCCATCCTTTTTACCGTAGGCGACAATGATACCTTTCCCCTCTGGTACGTTCAGGACGTAGAAGAGGTAAGACAAGATGTTAGGATAGTTAATATGATGCTGTTCAATATGGAGTGGTATGTGGATCAGATGAGATGGAAAAATTATAGTTCTGAACCTCTCGAATTTACACTCCCCCAGAGCAAGTACAGTGCCGGGACCAATAATTCTATTTATGTCAGGGAGAATGAAAGATGGGCAACACTTGACTACATACTCAAATTTGTGAACAGTAATGATCCGAGAACAAAATTACCTCTCAGATCCGGTGAAAAAGTGGATTATATTCCTACGCACAAAATGATCCTCCCGGTGGATTCGGCCACTGTATTTTCTAACGGCACCGTCAGGCAGGATGATACATCCAGAATAGTGAAGGAGATACGCTTCCAGTTAAAACCCAATGCACAAATTATGAAAGGCAGCCTTGCCCAACTGGATGTTATCAGTACCAATAAATGGAACCGCCCCATTTACTATACCTCTGGGGGATTTGAAAATTCTCTTGGCCTGGAACAATATTACCGCACCGAAGGATTGGCCTACAGGCTGGTACCCGTGAAAACGCCTTTCGAAAGTATCATGGTTATGGGTGATATTGACACCGACACCCTGTATGACAGATTAATGAATACTTTCCAGTGGGGGAGGATGAATGAAGAAGATGTTCATCTTGATTATTATACAATTCGAACCATGTCGGTCATTCGTTTCAGGAGCCTTTATACACGACTGGCAGTCAGGCTGCTTGAGGAAGGGAAAAAAGATAAAGCTATGGAGGTACTGGACCGTTGTATGGCACTTGCCCCTTCCAGGGTGCTGCCGTTTGACCAGTATGTAACCGGGATCACTCTGCCCGACCGGAAAGGCGGAATGATTCATTATGAAGGCATTATCGAAGCTTATTACCTTTGTGGAGAAGCGGAGAAAGCGAATGTTATTCTAAGTGAATATTATCAGCAGCTTGTAAAGGAATATAACTATTATAACTCCATGAAAGCCAGGCACAAATCAACAATACAGCGTGAAATCAATGAAGTGCTTTATGAGATCGAGGAGATGAAGCTTTTACTGCAAAGATATCATCAGGATGAAATGATGTTGCAATTAGGTATCACAGATGACAGCATGATCTCAATGCCAGGATAATACTATTTATTGCGATTCATCAGAAATGAGGCGAAATTGGACAACTCTCTTTTTTTTTCCTCCGGACGATTCAGGTTATTCAGATTAGCAAGGGAAATATTGTAGTAATTCTTTATTTCTCTCTCAGTCAGTTCTCTGATATTTAACGAGTCAAAGATGGAGATTATCGCCTCGATCTTCTCATCCCTGTTGAAGTTCCCCTTCGTAAGCCAATTGTTCAATTCTTCATTTTGAATCTGTGAAGCTATTTCCAGTGCTTTGATCATTAAATAGGTTTTTTTATTATCTACAATATCGGTCCCTCTTTTTTTCCCTGTTACAGCCGGATTTCCAAATGTGTCGAGCAGATCGTCCTGCAATTGAAAAGCTATTCCGAGATTGCGTCCAAATTCATAAAGTTCATCAGCTTCCTTTTGTGATGCTCCTCCGAGTATGGCACCTATCTTCAGACTGGCGGCAATCAACGCCGCAGTTTTTAATTCAATCATTTTCAGATATTCATCTTCAGAAACTGCTTTGCGGTTTTCAAAATTCATATCATACTGTTGTCCTTCACAGACCTCCATGGCCGTTTTCGTAAATATTTCATGGACACTGTTTAATACCACACCGGGGGACTGATTGATAAGCCGGCTGGCCAGGATTGACATTACATCTCCCGACAGAATCGCCACATTCTGACCATATTTCACATGTACTGCAGGATAACCCCGTCTCATTTCAGACCGGTCCATAATATCATCATGCAACAGGGTGAAATTGTGAAAGATTTCAATAGCAACAGCCGGAATCAGTGCAGACTCGACCGATCCGGAGAAAAGATCACAGGCCAGAAGGACAAGGGCCGGCCGTATCCGTTTCCCACCCAGTGAAAGAATGTATTTTACAGGCTCATATAATTCGGCCGGAGCGCCGGGAATGGATAAATTCTGAATATGTTTCTCAACCAGGTTCTGTGCTTCAAGCAGTGTATACATAGTCTATTTTGCTTCTTTTAGTGTGACCTTTCCAACCAACAAGTTAGTGAAAATAGGTATAATGGCATGGTCGTTGAGGAATATGTTTTAAAATAGAATCGTTAACTTTGTCCGTTTTAAAAATGGTCCGTTTAATGAATTTCTTGA
>CAZIAU010000665.1:0-2330 GCA_964536755.1 uncultured Bacteroides sp.
AAAGCTCTGTTTTACATTATTCGATGAGAACATCACAAACCGTCCTTCCGGATGCCATGCCGGATATACTGCACCCGAGGCCATCTCCCCGGTTTTCAGATCAGTTTTTGTTATTTTATTTCTATCAACAAAATAAGTTCCTGACTTTGAACCCCTTACATGAATAAGGAACCTTCCAGGATCATTTTGACTGAAGGAGTGGCAGTTGATGCAATTATTGTCAAGCAACTGGTTTTCTACCACTGACCTCTCCTTAAAATTCCCGTTATTTCTCTCCCTGATCACAATCTTATACCATTTTTCATATCCGGGGTAAAGCAACCTGTAGCACAGATAAGGATCTATCGGCTCCCGGGCCACATTCAGGTTAAATGTCCTGTACCTTACCAGGTTTCTATCCTTATCCCTGGCAAGAACCTCAATTTCAATTCTTTCTCCTTTCGAATTTTCAAGCAGCCTCTTCCAGGCCCTTTCAGGGAACCTGACAATCCCATCCCCTGATCTTATGGAGAGCTCTTCCCCATCGATCGAGGTTATATTTACGATATAGGACGATGCCTCTTCACATATTCTGAAGTTCATCGGTGCAATATTCGGGGGTATGGTAACTCCGGTATAGTCAGGTTCGATCACTGGTTCACTTTCAAGGTCGGTAATTCTTCCAGCATGGGATGAATCACAACTGATGAACGCAATTACAGCAACGAACAAACAGATTAATCCGTCTAACGGTCTGGCTGATCTCATCAGTGAACGGTTTTTCGCTTCACAAATTAGAAAAATATATTTGGAACACCTATGTAGTATTCTTCTATCGAAATTCTTCGTATATTATGTAAATTGTAATTGAAATTATAATTTTAGTATTAGTATCCTGTCTATAAGTATTAGTATTTATATGCAGTACCCTCTATATTTGGAACAATAGTAACTTATTATGCACTGGAACTGGATCATTAATTTTAACCAAAAGGAGAATATTATGAAAAACTATCTACTTAAAAGTACAGCAATCCTGCTTGTATGTTTTGGGCTCGCTACATCCTTATCGGCTCAAATGGTCATTCAGGCTGCAGCCGGACCGGAAGCTATCGGCGATGCCATGTTGGAAGCATTTCCCGGAGATATCATTGAGCTGACCACCTCCGGAGGTGTCTATACCGATACGGCGCAGATTACAATCACTTTCGATGTGACTATCAGGGCTGCTGAAGGCCTGGAGAAAAAACCGGTAATCATACCCAACCATGGAAATGATATCTTTTATCTTTCCAGTGGTGGGCTCACTCTGTCAGGCATCAAATTTGACGGTATGCTTAACGGGGAACAAATGGGCTATAATTTTATCTACTGGAAAGCTTCTACCGAGACCATAGAAAGCTCAGACTTCAGCCTCAAGATAGACGATTGCGAATTCTGGAACTGGGGAGCAAGGGCTATCAGCTGCTCGGACGGTACCCTCATTGCCCTGGATTCCATAATCGTTACCAACAGTGTTTTCATGAATGGAGTAAAGCAGGGAATATATCTGAAACCGACCAAACAAAGCAGTGATATTTTCCCGGGATCCTATAAATATTGTAAAATAGAGAACTGCCTGTTTACGGGGATCCAGAATATGAGCGGCGACGGCTCTGCCATTCGCTGTGTGCCTGGAAACAGGGACGTCGGTGATCAGGGATGGCCGGAAGTTTTCATTGATCATGTTACTGTCGATAATTGCCCCATAGGTATCGATCTCTATACATCCTCGGGAGCCCTGGTTACCAATTGCATTGTAGCTAATATGCCTGATACGACCGGAGAAGGCAAATGCTACGACCTCCAGGGAGGACGTTTTACAGAACCTGCATTGCCACCGGTCAATACATTAAAGAACAGTTCCTGGCATAACGGGTATATTAACCTTACGGGGAATTCAACGGTAACAGCAGTACTGGAAAATGTGGATTCGATCGCCCCGCAGTACACCGATGCTGAAGGCGGAGATTATTCACTGGTACCTGGTAGTCCGGGTACCGGAGCGGCAACTGACGGTACCGACATCGGATACCTTGGCCCGCCGGTAGATACAACACAGACTAATTATACAATGACCGGTGCAGAGCAGTTGAAATACAATGCTGATATCAGGGTATTTCCAAACCCCGCTGGAGAATCTGCATATATCTCCCTGGTTAATGAAACACTGGGTACAGCAAATCTCGAGATCTTTGACATTACCGGGAAACTTGTTCAAAGGATGGAAAACCTGATGGGACAGAAGAAGATTGACCTTGATCTTTCCTCTGTACCTCCGGGCCTCTATTTTGGTGTACTTAAATCAGAAG
>CAZIAU010000666.1:0-2326 GCA_964536755.1 uncultured Bacteroides sp.
TAGATCAATAAATAAATCCTCCGTGAATATTCTTGAGATGGGTTTTGGAACCGGATTGAATATGATCCTCACTTTGCAGGAATCTGAAAAAAGAGGGATTACAGTTTACTATCATGCTGTTGAGAAGTATCCGCTCAGGCCTGAAGAATATAACGAACTAAATTATGATCGGGCCACTGACACCAATTTTCCCGGTATGCTTACCATGGCTCACAATGCTCCCTGGGATAAAAATTTTGCTTTAACAGAAAGATTCACTTTATACAAAGAACTGTCCGATTTCAGAAAAATGGATCCTCAGGGCAGTTTCGACCTGGTCTATTTTGATGCATTCGCCCCTGATAAGCAGCCCTGGCTCTGGTCCAGAGAGATCTTTACAAAGATCAGGGACGTTACAAAAGCTGGAGCAATTCTGGTAAGCTATTCATCAAGGGGGAGTGTTCGCAGACTCCTGGATATGTGCGGATTCGATGTAAAAAAGATACCGGGGCCACCCGGAAAAAGAGAAATAGTCAGAGCTATAAAAATATAATTGTGTGTTATACAATATTTCTCCTATCTTCGCGTCATTAAATTTAAAAAAGCAAACCAAATGAATAGCAGACAAATTATCACACTCGTAGTAGTTGCAATTGCTGCACTGGCTGCCGGGTATTTTATTGGCTCAGGAATGAACGGCATTAAATCAGAAGGACAGATCTCCATGAAAAATCAAGCTGACTCACTGAACTATTTCCTTGGGTTGAGCCTTGGTTACGATCTCGCCGGTGCTCCCTGGGAAGCAGATGCAGATCTTATCGGTTCGGGAATGAACCAGGTATTAAATGATTCTTCAGCATATGACCAGATGACGTGTCAGTCTATATTCCGTCAGTTGAATATGGCATTACAGGCACAGGAATCAAAACAGGCTGAACAGGATGCTATTGATAACCTGGAAACAGGTGCCGCTTTTCTTGAGGAGAATGGTAAAAGGGAAGGTGTGATTACCACCGAATCAGGGTTGCAATATGAGGTACTGACTATGGGAGATGGAGAAAAACCAGACGAAAACTCAACCGTTGAAGTTCATTATGAAGGTAAGCTTATCGACGGCACTATATTTGACAGCAGTTATGACAGAGGAGAAACAGTTGAATTCCCGTTGAATGGTGTAATATCGGGATGGACTGAAGGTCTTCAATTGATGCCTGTAGGATCAACATATATGCTATATGTTCCATCACATCTTGGATACGGACCAACAGCTTCAGGACCTAGTCCGGGTAATTCTGTACTTATTTTTAAGGTTGAACTGATAGATATCAAACCTGAAAAATAGACCGTTACAGAATTAACAGGTTCAAATAAATCATTAAAAAAGGCTGTCCGACAAAGCGAACAGCCTTTTTTTGATCATTAGATCGGAATTATGGCTTTTCCTCTAATAAAACAATCTTTTCAGGCACCAAGTTCTTACTCGAGAAATAAGTAAATTTGGCAATAATGTTTAATCCTAATTATAAAAGAACTTCAAGATATGAGCTTCGAAATCAACGGCCGCCTGGCAGAAAAATTCGAAATCCAAAAGATCTCTGATCGATTCCAGAAACGTGAATTTGTCCTGGAAATCAAATCGTCCGGTTCCAGTGGTTATGAATTTGTTGACTTCATAAAATTCCAGGCTACACAGGATAAATGTGCATTACTGGACCAACTCAATGTGGACGATATGGTTAATGTTTCCTTTAACCTCAGAGGACGGAAGTGGGAGAAAGATGGCCAGGTGTCGTACTTTACAAATCTTGAAGCCTGGCGCATTGATAAAATACAGGATCAGTCCGGCGAGTCTTCACCCGGTACTCCGGCACAAATGCCCGACGAGGATGTTCCTTTCCCTCCTGAACCGCCTGAGAGTGATTCCGGAATTGATGATCTGCCTTTTTGAAAACTTGAAAACAATAACAAACCCCTAATAAAAAGCAGGCAGAAGCATCAAACCGGTCATCTATTCATTCTGCGAACGTTCAACCTTAATCCTGTCGACTGCACCTGATTGATAATACTTAGGTGTAACGGTCTTTACCGGGATCGAGAACTCAATTGTTGTACCTTTAAATGAACTGTCCTTCACCATGACTTCTCCGTCCATGGCTTCAATCAGTCCCTTGGCAAGTTTATAACCGAGTCCGATCGTATCGGAAGTATTATACCAGTCCTCTTCCTTTTCAGTTGTTTCAAAGATCTTCCTGGCTCTCTCCTGCAACAACATGTTGCTGCTATCCTTTATGGTGAAAACCAGTAAATTCTTGTCGGCGAAGGATGCGCCAATTTCAACGACTCCTTT
>CAZIAU010000667.1:0-2325 GCA_964536755.1 uncultured Bacteroides sp.
TTTTATAAAACTCTTTCCAGTATTCCATTGCCGAATAGAGAAAGTCCGGATCAGCAAGCATCATCATCATCGATTCCTCCAGGCTGAAGGTCAGCCCCACTGCCGAAAACGGGCCTGCACAGGAACCTGTTACAAGAACGCTATCCTGAAAGTGATCTTTAAGCTTCCTGATCGCCTTTAGTTTTTCGGGCATTCGCCCGTCTTTCCATGGATCCATGGAAGGCAGGTTCTTAATAGTTTCCCGTTCAACCGGGAGGTAACCACAGGTGGCCCTCAGAATGTCCCCCTCTCCTTTCACCTCCACTCCTATTGGCTCAAACTCGAAACAGTCATCTATCTGTAGCCAGGCCCAGTCATAATCGAAATATTCGATGGCAGCCTTGTACACTTCGAACATCTTATCCCCGTCCTGGCAGAATTCTTCATAGGAGTATCTCCCGTGCCACTTCACATCAAATTCCTCACTGATCGCACAACAGGGGATCCTGCGCGGTGTCCTGTTTTCCCTGATCCTTTGAAAATCCTCGATTACTCCATGATATGCCATATGTATAATTTATAGTCAGTATTATCACCTGATACCAGTCTATTATAAATAACTGTTTTAAAACCGGGGCCCTATGCAATAGCTTTAATTCCGGAAGCAGAATATACTGTTTTTTCCCCAACCGGAAGTTTATTCCAGGGAAATAATTCTTAATTTCATGGTCATACACCAAAAATATCCATATATGAAACAGCTCCTGTTCTCAATTATCATTGCCGGAGTATCGGTCTCATCCTTCGCCCAGCTGGCCGAGAAGCTGGACCGGGGTGTTGTGGCCCTGACCGTTAACGAGAACTCGGTATATGTGGGCTGGCGCCTTCTTCTTAATGACCCTGAGGTTGCAGGCTATAATGTTTACAGGCAGGATATCGGTGTCGGGGAATACGAAAAGGTGAATACAGAACCGGTTACGGGCTCGACAAATTACCTTGATACGGGTACCGAGCCGGGACACGGATATCATTACAGGATCACACTGGTTTCAGAGGGCCGGGAAGTGGCATCCCCGGGAGAGGCCTATGTTTTTACCCTTGAGGGCAATCAACCTTGGTATTCAGTTAAGCTGAACGATGAAGTAACACTGAAACGGGTTGGGATCGCTGACCTGGACGGGGACGGGGCCCTGGATTTTGTCATACAGCATCCCGATTTTAACGTGGACCCTTACCATAGGGCCGGATACTGGAAAAGAAGTCCCTCCACTTATAAACTCGACGCATACTCTTCCGGGGGAAAGTTCCTCTGGCGTTATGATATGGGATGGTCCATTGAGGCAGGTACCTGGTACTCACCCTACATGGTGTTTGACCTGGACCGGGACGGCAGGGCCGAGGTATATGCCAAGGCAGGCGAGAACGATCCCCGCGAGATCGACGGGCATGTAATGGGGGGAGCTGAATACCTGGTCAAGCTTGATCCGGCCAGTGGCAGAATTCTGAGAAAAATGGAGTGGATCTCCCGGGAGGGGTACGAATCCTATAATTACTGGAACAGGAATTTCCTTACAGTGGCCTATCTCGACGGGATCAATCCCTCCCTGATCATGCAGCGGGGAACCTATACTGTGATTAAAACAGTAGCGCTGAACAGGGACATGGAACCAATATGGAAATGGGAAAGCACAGGAAAGGACGAGAAGTTCAGGGGACAGGGGGGACATGCCATTATGACCGGGGATATAGACCTTGATGGCCGGGATGAACTGGTCATCGGGACTTTTGCCCTCGATGAATATGGTAAACCCATGTGGTATACAGGGCTCGGGCACAATGACGGAGGGTATATTGCCGATATAATCCCTGACCGTCCCGGGTATGAAATATTTTATGGGGTTGAAAGCAGGTCACCCAAAAACGGGGTGTGTGTCGTTGATGCAAAAACGGGCAGGATTATCTGGGGTTACGAAGGCAGCACCTATCATGTCCACGGACAGGCAATGATCGGCGATTTTACCGAAGAATACCCCGGAATAGAATGCTATGCAGGTGAAGCCAAGGGCGGGGATAAGTTTTTCCTTTATACGGCCCGGGGGGAAAGGCTGTCAGACAAGAACCTGTGGGGTCTCTCACCCCGTGCTGTCTGGTGGGACGGGGATGATCAGAAGGAGATCTGCTACCGGGGAAATATAATTGAATACGATGGTACGGAGGTTATGAGTATTGAAGGAAAACTGCTTATCGTTGCCGATATAATAGGAGACTGGCGGGAAGAGATCATAACCAGCCTGCCGGGTGAGCTGAGAATATATTCCACCAACACTGTGGCCGGTACAAAAAAAG
>CAZIAU010000668.1:0-2324 GCA_964536755.1 uncultured Bacteroides sp.
AGATGTGATTACCCTTGCGAAGAATTCCCGTGGAGAGGATGAAGAGGGTTACCGCTCGGAATTCCTGAAACTTGTAAAACTGGCCGGTTCACTATAAGTTCAGGCATCAATGTGTCGAGCATAAAAGGGGCTGTATCAATAGGTGCAGCCTCTTATTGTTTTCTGAGGGATGCAATTTAAGTAACCTGGCATTTATTACGCAGTAATTAAGCACGTTACAAAATGCATCCCTCAGAATTAAAGGGCTTCTGGTACGGCCCCTATTTTTTTTCCAGTTTGTTGTAGTATTTACTCACAAGCGCAGCGCCAACAATTCCGGCCTCGTTCTTTAGTCTGGCAGGGACCACCTTTGCTTTGACAGTTAGATGTGGAAAGAAGTTTTGTGGTTTCTTACTGGCTCCACCACCGATGATGATCTTGTCAGGCCAGAACAGGTCCTCCATATAGAGCAGGTATTCATTGAACCTTCCGGCCCATGTTTCCCAGTCCAGTTTATCCCTTTTCCTGGCTGCATCGGATGCGTATGTCTCGGCATCGAGCCCGTTCAGGATCACATGCCCGAATTCCAGGTTGGGTACCAGTTTCCCATTGGTGAAAATAACAGTTCCCAATCCTGTCCCGACGGTAATAAGCATGATGCTCCCTTTTTCGCCCTTCCCGGCCCCGAATTTTGCCTCGGCCATACCGGCTGCATCCGCATCATTGACCACATGCACTTTGCATCCGGTCACTTTTGAGAAGAGTTTGTTCAGGTCCTTGTCAATCCAGCTTTTATCCACGTTGGCAGCTGTCCGGGCAATCCCCTGCTGCATAACTCCTGGGAAACCGGCCCCGATGGGACCGTCCCATTTAAAGTGCTTTGCGATTTTTTTAATTACTGCTGCAACTGCTTCCGGTGTGGCAGGCTGTGGTGTCGGAATCCGGTATCTCTCGGTGATCCGCCTGCCTTTTTTCGTATTGACAATTGCCCCTTTGACTCCCGAGCCCCCGATGTCAATCCCCAGTATTTTTTTAAGTTTCATTTCACTTTGCATAAATAACCTGATATGATAAAAATTGAAGTCCTAAAAATAGTCGTTTTTATTTGAACAGTGCCCTGTACTTCATATTTGATTCTACTGCTTCCCTGGTAAAGTGATCCCGGTGAAACTGGTTGTTGACATACAGTTCGGTCTGGTCCAGGTAGTGTGGTGATGCAGGGACTCCGGAGGTGCCTGTGGGGATAACCGTAAGCGAAGCATCCCATTGAGCTGTATTGAAAATGTGCCTCTCTGAAGCACCATGGTTAGCTATGAATGAACTGCCAACGGGGTAACTGTAAGGACAAACCGTATGAAAGCTTCCCCCGACCGGGACGGGCCCCCGGTTCACTTTGAAGAGTTTATCCACGATATTAACTCCCCCCATGGGGTGCATTAAAGTCAGCTGGTGAAGTTTTCCCCATTGCCAGCTGTCAGGATCCGGACCCTGTATGGTGATCAACGTGTCAATACAGTTCTTAAATGCGGTCCTGATATTGTCGGGGAAGGTCTCCTTCTTTTCCGGTGTGGTTATATCATCACACCAGGCAGATTCACCGGTAATCCGCAGCCGGTTGATCAGATTCTCCTGTATGGTCTGGTTACTGAGCTTCGGGTCACCGAGTTCATCCAGGAATATGGCCCGGTTCAGTTCAATCCACATTACATCGAAAATAAGTGCCGCAGGCGAAGTTGCTTTCATGTTGTAATCCCAATCCTGCAGGATCCGGAATGCTGAATGATAGACCCCTTCTGTATTCCCTGAGAGAGCCTGCAGGTAGACAGGGACCATTTTTTTTGCCAGATTGGAGGTCTGGTCACGCAGCATTCTCCTGAAGTCACCGGTCCCCATTACCTCTTTCTCATCAAGCATTTCCCGGATTCTTTCTATTCTGTAGGGCAGGCTGAACCAGGTGCCGATATAATAGGGATAATCCTCCGGAACAGTCTTATTGTTGGCACTGGAAACACAACCATTTTCCGGATTGAACGAGTAGGGCAACTTCTCGAAGGGAACCTGGCCCACCCAGTCATAGAGTGAAGTGTCACCCGGATAGACCAGGATCCCGTTTCCTGCATTCCTGATGGGTACCCCGGCAGATGTCTGAAGACCAATGTTCCCGAACCTGTCGGCATAAACAATATTCTGACTTATGGAAGTAAAGGTGCTTACTGCATCTCTGAAATCGTTCCAGTTATTGGCGCGATTCAATAAGTAAACAGATCTTATTTCATTGCTCATTTCATTCCCAACCCAGCGAATAGAAAGTGGGGGTTCCGTTGCTTTTTTAAAATCGTTTACAA
>CAZIAU010000669.1:0-2323 GCA_964536755.1 uncultured Bacteroides sp.
TCTTTGCAAAATTGTACTGATCCGATCTGAAAAAGAACCCCTTCTCCGGGTCCGGGTCTTTAATGATATACCTGCCCTGTTCTTTGGCCGCCTCTTCTGCGTATTCATCCATTTCCGAATGACCGTAACCGATTATTGTCAGATCTTTCATGG
The DNA here is from genome assembly GCA_964536755.1 of uncultured Bacteroides sp. Lineage (GTDB taxonomy): Bacteria > Bacteroidota > Bacteroidia > Bacteroidales. The sequence goes on from CAZIAU010000669.1 coordinate 154, forward strand.
GGCAAGGGGCAATCAGCGCATCCATATTGATATTGGCCACCGTTTTTTCGGGATCATATACAGGATGTCCCACATAGTAGGCCGAACCGAGCAATCCCTGTTCTTCCGCAGTTACTGCCAGGAAAACCACGGAGCGCCTGGTGCGACCCTCTTTTTCAAACGCCTCAGCCAGTGCAAGCAGAGCGGCAGTTCCGGAAGCATTATCGATGGCTCCGTTATAGATGGAATCTCCATTGATCGATTTTCCAATACCGAGGTGATCCCAGTGTGCCGAATATATGATGACCTCATCTTTTTCATCCGTTCCGGGGACCTGAGCGATCACATTGTTCGACACAACTCTGCTGATAGTATTCCTGATATTCGCAGTGACTGCTAAACCAAGGGGTATGGGTTTAAAGTCTTTGTTTCTTGCCAGGATCCTGACCTCTTTTCCTTTCAGGCCGGAAACCTCAAATAATATGTGTGCACTTGCCCCGCTTATCCATCCCTCGATATCAACTGCAGGCACATCGCTCTCCAGCGTAACGTATTTGTTGGTATTGCTTGCCTGAACCACACCCCAGCCATAGCCGGCCGGACCTGTTTCATGAATAACGAGTACCCCGGCTGCTCCTCTTCTGGCTGCTTCTTCAAACTTATAGGTCCATCGTCCGTAGTAGGTCATCTCGTCTCCTTTGAATAAAGTCGAATCCCCCGACCCGAATCCCGGATCGTTCACCAGGACCACAGCAGTTTTTCCTTTCCAGTCAATCCCTTTATAATCGTCCCAGCCGTACTCCGGAGCCACGATCCCGTACCCGGCAAATACGAGTTGGGAATTTTCCAGGCTTACTTCGGGAACGGCTTTTTCGGTGATGATCATGAAATCATCAAAATGCTTCAGTTCAATATTGGTTCCGGTACCCGATATTACCATCTTGCTGGAAGGAATCCCGTCAAATTTTATCATCGGGACTTCCTGAAAATAACTGTCCCCATTTCCAGGAAGCGCACCGAGTCTCGAAAATTCCTCCTTTAAGTAATTGACCGTTTTGACTTCACCTTCTGTACAGGGCATCCTCCCCATGAATTCATCGGATGCAAGTCTTTCAATTGCGTTGCCGACGGTTGACTGACTGATTTCCACTGCTTCAGTTCTCTTATCGGAGCCGGGATCACATCCGATGATGAATAGAAGAATTGCAATCAGACCAAATTTCCTCATTTCTGCTTATTTAAGAGGTAACCCCCTGATAAAAAAAGCCCCAGAATACTGATCTACGGGGTAAATTTTGTGATTCCGGCGCGATTCGAACGCGCGACCCACAGCTTAGAAGGCTGTTGCTCTGTCCAACTGAGCTACGGAACCGGGAGCAGCATAATGCTGCAGTTTTGCGATGCAAATATAAGAAAAAGTTCTTTTTTTTTCAGGGTGAAGGCAGGGGAACCTCCATGCCCTTAAGGAGAAGCACTTACTGGTTCAGGATCCAGTTTACCAGCCCTTTCATATTCAGGATCTCCATCAGTTTGTCGGGGAGAGCCTCGAAGGGAAGCTGTGTTTTTTCAAGATATATGATCCCGCTGACGAAGTCCACCTCTACCCTGTCGCCAAGCCTGTATGCGTTTACTGCATCGGGATGGACAATAACCGGCAAACCCTGGTTAATTGATGAACGGTAGAAAATACGGTTAACTGATTTTACTATTACGGCCCTTATGCCTGCATGTGCCAGTCCGACCGAGGGGTGTTCCCGCGAACTTCCACATCCAAAGTTATCTCCACCGATAATGATATCCCCTGCCATAACCTCACGGGCGAAAGCCGGATCAAAACCTTCAAACAGGTGGGGGATAATTTCCTCCGGATTTGAACTCTGGATCGTATAGGTTAGGTTTCCCGCGAACATCTGGTCCGTATTCAGGTTATCACAATCGGAGTAGTCCCATACTCCTTTCTCTCGCCTGATCTCTCCATTTTCGATGGTATAACTTGCCGCCTGAACTTTGTTATAGGGGAATTTCTCTGCTCCCCGGACTTTCCTCGGATCCTTAATCTTTCCATGTACGGCACTTAAGGCGACCGTAGCGGGCGAAGCCAGGTAGATCTCTGCATTCTTATTTCCCATCCTTCCCAGGAAGTTCCTGTTGGCCGAAGAAATTACACGGGTATTGTCAGCCGGGATACCCT
>CAZIAU010000670.1:0-2320 GCA_964536755.1 uncultured Bacteroides sp.
CTTGAAAAGTATTCCTCGTCATTATAATTGACGATCCTGTCGATTACCGGTACGTCTCCGAATGCCCGTACCAGGTTGAAATGGCTCAGGCCCCTGGCAAACTTCGCCTCACCTTCGAACTGCTTTCTGGCATTGGCATCGGATACATTGTCAAGATATGACAGAACAGTATTGGCCCTGAATATAAGATTATAGTTATCGATCCAGTACTCAGATACCGTGGCGTTTATGGTCTGAATATCCATGGTTTCAAATTCCTGCCATTCACCTTCACTGCGTTGTGACCTGGTATGAGAATTATCAGATCTCATTTCGGTGAGTGCCCATTCAAGCTGAATATATTTTTGCATTGCATCATAGATTGCGATGACCCCCCCCTCTACCTCACTGTCATTCTTATAGTATGATGAAGTGGCCATTTCAGAAATGGGCGACAGGTTCAGGAAATCTTCGCAGGAATTCAACCAGAGCACGCTTACTGTAAGTATGATAGTTATAATGTACTTTTTCATTTTCGTAAGTGTTTAGTTTAAAAATCAACAGTTAAACCCAGGGTGACTGCTTTTGGAATGGGAGCCGATCCTCTCTGGTAACCCCCGCGAAGCGGGCTGGTGGTTTCGGTAACCCCTTCCGGATTGAAACTTGTATAGCTGTCGGCCAGTTTCAGAAGCAGATTCTGTCCGGAGAGGTAGAACCGTGCGGAACCTATTCCGATTGTCTGTGTAATTCTCGAAGGGATCCTGCATCCCAGGTTCACATTGCGCAGGGCGATATAGGAGGCGTCCTGCACAAATATGTCGGTCAAAATTTTGGGTACAACCAGGTCCTTGTCCGGGAATTCGGGTTTGTAATTCATCTGGCTGTCAAAATGCTTTTCCCAGTACTGGGCATCCATGTTCACTGTCTTGGCGCCGTGTGAACCCTGCAGGTTGATGGTAAGATCAAATATGCTGAAATTAAATGTGCTGTTGAATCCCCAGATCCACTTTGGATAGGGGGAACCGAGAATTGTCCTGTCGTCGGGAGTAATTAATCCATCTCCGTTAAGATCCTGGACATAAACTGACTGGGCCTTGCCGTTTATGGGGTAGAAGGGATCCCTTAACCATTCCAAGGGTATGTCCTTCAGATATTTATAACCATACATAGATGAGATTGGGTGGCCCTCCAGTGCAATATACTCTGCCGGGCGCTTGGAATCTTCATAGGTAATAAGTCCGCTTGCCCCTGCAAAATCAAGTAATTCATTGACGTTATGGGACAGGACAACTGATGCACTCCATCTCATATCTGAGGAGGAGAGGATCACCGATCCCAGTTCCATCTCAAAGCCGGAATTCTTCACCTCCCCGATATTCACGGTGGCATCATCAAATCCGGTAACGGAAACGATCTCCTGGTCAAGCAGAAGATCTTTGCTTCGCCTGGAATAGTAATCCAGCGACATGGTTACCCTGTTCTCCAGTATCCCGACATCGACGCCCGGTCCCCATTCAACAGATTTCTCCCATCGCAGATCGGTATTGGAGATGTTAATCGGGTTAAAGCCGGGAACCGCCGCACCATTCAGAATCGCGGTGATCGATTCCAGGCGGCCAATGGAGCTGTAGTAACCGATTCCCGTATTGTTGCCGGTGACCCCGTAACTGAGCCTCGGTTTAAGATTGGATAACCAGGAGATGTTTTGCATAAAATCCTCCTTTGATAGCCTGTATCCGATGGAAGCGGCCGGAAAAAATCCCCATTTGGTATCGGCCCCGAAACGGGAACTGCCATCGTACCTGGCACTGACAGAGAATAACAATTTGTTATCATAGGCGTAGTTCAACCTGCTGATAAGTGCAGCCAGGGATTCCTCCATTTTCTCTGTTTCGGCACCTGATATCCTTGATGCTGCATTGATGGTTTTTATATAATCGTTGGCAAATCCGGAACCTTCGATTTCCGAGTAGGTCATTTCCCATTTTTCGACCGACATGCCGGCAATGGCACTGATCTCGTGTTTGCCAAAGAGCCTGTTGTAGGATAGAATATTCTCATTGGTCAGATGTGTGATAATCCCTGTATCGTACTGAGATTCAATATCACTTATTCCTCCTGTATCAGACTTTGAAGAGGCGAATTGGGTCTCCTGCTTGCTCCGGTAGGAGGCGGAAACAGAGCTGGTGAAATCGAGTCCGTTTAAGATGTGAAGAGTGGTATAGAGATTGGTCAGCAAATTAAAATTATAAAAGTAATCTTCAACTTCCTGCACAAGTGCCACCGGGCCCTGAGCGCTCGAAGTACTTATTGATGTACCTTCCGAGTGGCCGGGAAGGAT
>CAZIAU010000671.1:0-2320 GCA_964536755.1 uncultured Bacteroides sp.
CAAGAATATAACTTATCGCAAGCAACATTCCCAGGGTCATATTCCCGTTGAGGACTGCAATGGCAGCAGTAACATTGATCAGCAGGTTCTTGGTTTCATTTATAAAGATACCCCCTGCTTCCTGGTACTGGTTTAAGGAGAGGCTGCTCATATTTACCCTGAATAACCCTGCCTGAATATCTTTCCATTCCCACTGATTTGTACGTTCAGCGTTGTTCAGCTTGATCTCTTTTATTCCCTGGATGATCTGGATCAGCTTGCTCTGGTTTTCGGCCATCCTGGAAAAATACTTATGGTCCAGGGATCTTCTGCGCTTCATAAAAACATAAATCCAGAAAAAGTAAAGCAGGGCACCTGCCAGGAAAATCAACAGGATCTTTACACTGTAGATTGCCAGTATAACTGCGAATACCAGCAGGTTTACCATAGAAAAGATGATGGTCAGCGAAGAGGTGGTCAGAAAGGACTCTATCCTTCTGTGATCGCCGATTCGCTGGAGAATATCTCCGGTGAGCTTGGTATCAAAAAAACCGACCGGCAATTTCATCAGCTTAACCAGAAAATCTGAGATCAGGGAAATATTTACCCGCGTACTCAGGTGAAGCAGGATCCACCGGCGAATAAAATCGATCCCCATCTGTGACAGTATCAGGACGAACTGGAAAAGCAGAATCAGGTAAATGAATGGCAGATCCTGGTTTGTTATCCCGAAATCAACTATCGACTGGAAAAGGAAAGGCAGTATGAACTGGATGATGCTGCCCAGAATAAGGCCAAGTAAAAGATGATAGACATACCTCTTGTATGGGATCAGGTACCTGAAAAGATATTTGAATCCTGTTTTCTTTACGGGCTCATCTTCCTGGTTCAGGAAATCAGGGGTAGGGTGCAGCAATAATGCGGCGCCTTTTGCTTCACCATCCTTTCTTGTGCTGATCCATCCTTTCAGGAATTCCTCCCTGGACAAAACTGTAAGACCAAATCCGGGATCGGCCACAAAAACCCTGTCTTTACGGATCTTATAAACTACGATAAAATGTTTCTGTTGCCAGTGAACAATAACAGGCAGGGGTGCCTCGGATTGTAACCTGTCCCACGTCAGTGATACTCCCATGGTCTGCATACCAATAGCCTCCGCTGCTTTGGCAATACCCAGCATCGAAACACCTTCACGGTTAAGGTAGGACTTATCTCTCAGGGTTTGCAGAGTAAAATGTTTGCCATAGTGACGGGCTACCATTCTCAGGCAGGCAGGGCCGCAATCCATGGCGTCAAGCTGTTTGTAAAAAGGGAAAGAAGGCATATACCAGGTTGCTTATGCCCTAAAATTAAGAATTATTTTGACAACATCTTTTTCAATTGCCGGGCATCAGATTTGTAGGGACCGGGCTGCTGTTCCAGAATCCCAAGTTCAGCCAGTGCCTCATCCTGCATGCCGGCTTTCAACAGTGCCATGGTCGTGTACCATACTATTGCCTGGTCCAACTGGCTCTCTATGGTATCATTCGAAGATTCAATGAGTTGGAGAGCCTCAGCTTCCTTGTCAAGTTCAATTGAAGCAATAATAAAATATAGCCTGGCTTCCCTGTTACCCGGATCAGCTTCCAGTATGGCTTGGGTCTTAGTTCTGGATTCCTCTATATAACCGCCGTGAAAAAGACTTGATCCAGATACCGTATCACCTCTTGTTCCCTGGCTGAATGCAAGCAGGACAGGATCCTGACCCGGGCTGAAAAACTTCGTAAAAAGTCGTTCGGGTGCCCGGTCGGTGAAAAACAGGGCTACGAGAATAGCCAGTGATGCGGCAATGGGTATTAACAGGAACCATCTCCGGCGATAACGGTAATTGTTTCGGGTATCCTTACGGGGTTTTTCCATAGCCTCCCTTAGTCTGTTCCGGAAGTCAGCTTCATCCCTTTTGCGGAGTTCTTTCCGGATCAGATTATAAGCAGATGAAACCTCTTCAAACTCTCTTCTGAGGCCGGGATTTGATGCCAGCTCTCTCTCAAATGACCCTGAATCTTCCGGGTTCATCTCTTCAGACAGGTATTTTATAATCAGATCAACGTTGTTCATTTTTCAGTCTTTTAAAAAGGGGGTCATTTATAATCCTTTTAATCAGGCTCTTCTTACATCTGTATTTCCTGTCCGCTGCATGGTGAAGATCTTTATATTTCATAGTGGCACGGATCTCTTCTATGGAAAAGTCATTGAAATACATGGAGAGGATCTTCTGGCAATCGGCGCTCAGTTCATTGAAATGTTTATTGAAAAGATCGGTCAGGTGGAGAGAAAGCAGAGGATCATCTGCAGGTCCCGG
>CAZIAU010000672.1:0-378 GCA_964536755.1 uncultured Bacteroides sp.
CTCAGAAAGCATTATCATATCCAGGTTAAAGGCGGGGATCAGAAGATCATGGCCATAACGGCCGACAAAAGGATTCAGGAACATTTCCGGGTGAAAAAGAACCATCCCATACTTCGCCTGGACAGGAAAATGGAGACCAACCGGCCAGGATTCTCTTTTTTCAGCCAGATATACTGCAATACCAGTGATTACAGCCTTATAGGAAGGTTTTAATATTTAACCACAGGCAATTTACAGGGTCCACTGTAGCTGGCAAGGGCCAGAAGTCAAATTCCGCACCCCCCGGAAACGGGTCCATTTGAATTTTCGGAACAGATTTTGCGTCGGTTATAATGTAACAGAAACCTAAACCAAACGCCATGAAACCTTTATTCTTTA
>CAZIAU010000672.1:388-2319 GCA_964536755.1 uncultured Bacteroides sp.
ATTTTTCTCAATAGTTGTTTTCTTGCTCCTGCCCGAAGCAAAAGCCCAGAAATCGGTATACAGCTTTCCTTTTGAGAACACCTATCGCCTGCCATCCATGAAGAAGTCAATAAACATGGATGAGATATCCTCCTCTTATCAGACCATGGGAAATATCTATACTACTGAAATAACGGGATCCGGGGACAAATATGAACAAAGATCCACGAGCTTCATCTCTGATGCCAAGGTGGTTGATGCTGTCAGGCTCCTGGAATTCTACATGGTAGAACAGCTTGTAGAATCTGGTGAAGATTTCAAGGGAGAAGTTGAAATGAGTATTATTTACTACCATGAACACAGCCGCTTCAGTGCAGGATCGGTCATTGGCATTCTCACATTCGGCCTGGGAACACTCTGTGGGGTACCTTTCGCCACTGCTGTTGTGGATGTGGAGATAGAAGCAGAGTTTTTCAACGATGAAGAGATACCTGTTGCCAACCACAGGGGTGTGGGAAGGGGAAAGAAACCCCAGAGTATTTATAGTGTTTCCACCAGGAAGGCCCATCAGAGAGCGCTGAAGAAAGCGCTGAAAGACCTGAATGGCAAAATTATGACGGATCCGGACCTGCCGCGGATCATATAATGCCAGGGTTTTCTTATCTTGGGAATATGTAGTAATAATTTGCAGTGCGTTTACAATTATCATCCATAGTTGGGTTGATCCTGCTCCCGGTGGTGAGAGTAAGCTCTGCTCCGGTGCAGCCTATTGACTGCAGGGAACTCCTTGAAAATATTTTTCAAAGCTTTTCTTATTTTAGGAACATGAAAACAAATCGCAGCCTGACTTTAACACTCCCTTTTATACTGGCGGCACTTATTATCTCATGCTCCATTCCGGGCGATCAAATCTTCACCGGCTCCGATGATATATGGCCGGAGGTTTCCTCAACTATGAAACCGTGGACCCGCTGGTGGTGGATGGGAAATGCAGTGGACAAGAGGAATATCACCCGCAGGCTGGAAGAATTTTCAAAGGCAGGGATTGGTGGTGTTGAAATCACTCCCATATACGGGGTAAAGGGATACGAGGAGCAGTTTATTCAGCACCTGTCGCCCAGATGGATGGAGATGCTCATCCATACCCTAGATGAGGCTGAGAGGCTCGGTATTGGAGTGGATATGGCATTGGGAACGGGGTGGCCATTCGGGGGACCCCAGGTTGAGACTGAATTTGCAGCTGGGAAGCTAATTATCCAGACCTACGATATGAAGGCTGGTAAGAATTTCAGACAAAGAATAGCCATCGAAAAACAGGGAAAAACTGACTACGAACAACTCCAGTTTCTTGTTGCCTTCGATAAGGAGGGACAGAAAAAGGATCTTATCCCACTGGTAAAAAAAGGGATACTCGAATGGGTCCCTGGGAGGGATTATAAAATGTATGCTGTATTTCTGGGGAAAAGCGGACAGATGGTGAAAAGATCCGCCCCTGGAGGTGATGGCTATGTAATGGACCATTTTTCAAAGGATGCACTCCGGGATTACCTGGAACCATATGAAAACTCCCTGGAGCCGGTCCAGAACAGGCTGAGAGCAATTTTCAACGACAGCTACGAAGTATACGGGGCTGATTACACCACCCTGTTTTTTGATGAGTTCAAGAAACGGCGTGGATACGATCTCTCGGATCATATTCCCGAATTGATCTCTGAATCTTCTGGTGAAAATGCTCTCCGCGTGATCAGTGATTACAGGAAAACCATCTCCGACCTGCTTCTGGAAGATTTCTCAGAGAACTTGTCCCGTTGGGCCGGGGAGCATTCATTCAAGACCAGGTACCAGGCACATGGCTCCCCGGGGAACCTCCTCGACATCTATGCCACAGCAGATATTCCAGAATGTGAATCTTTCTATGCGACTCAATTCGATATCCCCGGAGTCCGCTGGTC
>CAZIAU010000673.1:0-2317 GCA_964536755.1 uncultured Bacteroides sp.
AAAGGTATTTCAGCCCCCGATCGAAGAGATACTTCACAGGGATTTTCACCTGAAGGGAAAGTGGAAAGAGGAGGTATTTAAAAACGGGAATCCGATAGTCCTGGAACTGGGCTGTGGTAAAGGAGAATATACAGTGGGCCTGGCCCGCAAAAACCCCGGTATTAATTATTTGGGGCTGGACATTAAGGGAGCCCGGATCTGGACTGGTGCCAGAACAGCACGGGACGAAGGGCTGGAAAATGTTGGATTCCTGCGTACACGGATCGATTTTGTTAATTCTTTTTTCGGACCCGAAGAAATTGATGAAATATGGATCACCTTTCCCGATCCACAGGAGAAGTTCAGGAGACAGAAAAAAAGGCTTACCAACGCCCTCTTTCTGAACCGTTATAAAAGGTTCCTGAAGGATCACGGTATCATCAATTTGAAAACTGATCACCACCAGCTCTATTCTTATACCCTTGAGCTGGCACGATTCAATAACCTCCCGGTGGAAGGGTTATCTGAGGACCTCTATAATTCCGGCAGGGAAGACGAGTCTGTCACCATTCAAACATTCTATGAATCAAATTTCCTGTCCATGGGAGCACGTATATATTTCCTGACATTCAGGCTTCCCGGGAACATTAATATCAAGGAACTTCCCCATGAAATCAGATGATCGGTTCTTCAGCAGGGTATATAAGGTTGTCAGGATGATTCCCAGCGGACGTGTCACATCCTATGGAGCAATTGCAAGTTATATAGGGGCTCCAGGGGCAGCAAAAATGGTTGGCTGGGCAATGAATCAATCACACTCCCATCCGGAATTTATTCCTGCTCACAGAGTTGTAAACAGGAACGGTATGCTTACCGGAAAACACCATTTTGAGGGGACGAACCTGATGCAGGAGCTTCTGGAGAATGAGGGAGCAATTATAGAAAACAATCGTATACTTAATTTCAATGAATTGTTCTGGGATCCGATGGTGGAACTGAAGTGATGTATAATTAATCTAAATAAAAAATAGCTATCTTTGGGCATACAATAGAAAGTATAACATGGCTATAGAAAAGGAGAAGATTTTTAGTGTCCTTGGGGAGATTCATCACCCGGGAAAAAAAGCAAGTATCGTTTCACTGGGTATGGTCGGTGATGTAAAATACAGGGAGGGGAATCTCTGGCTTGAATTAAAGTTCAAACGTCCCAATGACCCTTTCATACAATCCATAAAGAAAGCGTGCCTGAGGGCTGTCAACAGGAGTTTCGGAGAGGGGACCCTTGCTATTGATCATATCCAGGTAACAGTGCCGGAGGTACCTGTAAAACCTGAAATTCTTCCAGGGGTAAAAAATGTGATTGCTATTGCTTCGGGGAAAGGCGGAGTCGGTAAATCCACCGTGGCTGTCAACCTGGCTGTTGCCCTCTCTAAACTCGGTTATCGTGTGGGGCTTATCGATGCAGATGTTTACGGCCCTTCCGTACCAAAAATGTTAAATGTGGAAGGGGAACGTCCCACTGCACGCACCGAAGAAGGAACGGAATGGATCATCCCCATTGAAAAATACGGGGTAAAAATTTTGTCGGTCGGACTCTTTGTGAAACCTGAAGATGCCGTTGTCTGGAGGGGCCCCATGGCCACCAGTGCATTAAAACAACTAATCTCCCAGGGGGACTGGGGAGCACTGGACTACCTTTTGATCGACCTGCCTCCGGGGACAGGGGACGTTCACCTGACCATGGTCCAGGAGGTCCCGGTTACAGGTGTTGTCATAGTAAGCACACCTCAGGAGGTAGCCCTTGCTGACGTAGTCAAAGGGATCAATATGTTTACAGGTGATAAAATCAATGTACCGGTACTGGGAATCATTGAGAATATGTCGTGGTTTACCCCTGAAGAACTTCCCCAGAATAAATACTATATTTTCGGGAAGGAAGGATGTAAGGACCTTGCAGAAAAAATGGGGATCCCGTTACTTGGACAAATTCCCATAGTGCAGGGGATACGCGAGTCGGGTGATTCGGGTGTGCCTGTAGCACTGGAACCCGGAAGTCAGGCCGGCGAATCATTCCATATCCTGGCAAAGGTGGTAATGAAGGCTGTTGACACCAGGAATATTGAAAAAGAACCTACCAAAAAGGTGGAAATAACAACTAAATAGTGCATACGCAGCTAATTTATGAGATTATGAAAGCTATAATGGATCAAGTTGAGAAAGCGCTTGAAAAAATCCGGCCCTACCTTGTAGCCGACGGTGGTGACATTTCGGTGGTGGATCTGACGGAAGATATGGTGCTCAGGGTGGAAATGAAAGGTGCCTGTAATGGTTGTCCTTT
>CAZIAU010000674.1:0-2307 GCA_964536755.1 uncultured Bacteroides sp.
CCTTCCCATCTGGGATCAGATAAAAGAAAACAGCTCCTTTTCAACCTTCGTCGGGTATATGGAGTTGACCTCCCTGGATACCATTTTTGACGGCACCCAGGAGTATACACTTTTTATTCCCAACAACCAGGCCTTCGACTCGGCTCCCGATACGGTGGAGATCAATTCATTTATAATAAACCACCTGATATCTGCTAATGTGTTTAATATCAGGAATGTTGAATACTTTAGAAAACTGCAGACCCTTTCAGGCAAGTTTGCATTTATTGAACATAACCAGGGAGAATACTCTTTTGAAGGGAAAACCATCGTTACTTCAAGTCCGCTCTACCTGGATGGGAAGTATTACGAGCTCGATGAATTACCCCTGGTAAAACCAAACTTCTATGAATATTTCGCCACAAGGCTGACTGTGATGAAGGATTACGTGGACTCACAGGATTCGGTATACCTTGACAGAGCTCTGAGTACCCCGGTAGGATTCGATGACAATGGCGACTTAATTTATGATTCGGTCTTTACGGTTAAAAATCTCTTTGAGAGCTATTATTTTCCTGTGACCCGGGAATCAAGGGAGGAATTTGCCACCTTTATCCTGTTCACCCAGGACCAGTACGAGACTGCATTGAATGAAATGGCCCAGACTTTTGGAGGTAACTTCCAGACCTCTGAAGATATTCCAGGGGCATGGCAGGACAGGATTCTTTTCCCCGATCTTCTTGAGAAAGGGGTATTTGAGGATATGCTGACCCTTGAGCAGCTGGCCGATCCCAACCTCATCAACATAAACGGAAACTTTGTAAATCTTGATATTGGGAACATCAATGCTGTTTCGCAGGTTTTGTGCAGCAACGGTGTAATATACCATTACAGCGATTTCCATATTCCTGAGGAACTCTACCTGGGAGAAGTAAAGATTGAGGGTGAATCCCTTATCGACTCTGTGGGGCAGGGCAAATATGCATGGAAGGATCATGTGATGGTTCTGGGAGCCAACGTTGAACCTACTGAATCAAAAACAGACATGGCTTCGGGAGGGTCTATGGTTACGGTCGTTCTTGGAAGAAATTTTTCAGACAGCTACTCTGTGGAATTTAATTTTCAGGACATTTTCCCGGGAAGGCACAGGCTGGAGTGGAGAGCTAACTACAGGCCTTCGGCAACTTACAATATTTATGTAAATGATGAGCAGGTAGGCCAGTTTGATATGTACAATTTCAGGTATTCCATTTCAAGTGTGACCGGAGAAAGATATGCCCCGGAAAATGGGTTTAACAGGGTTGACTTCCTGGTGGAGAATCTGACAGAATATGGTGATGTAAAGGTGAGGTTCGAATTTTTGGAGGGAGGAATATCTTCCGATAACGGATTTAATATCGACTATATATCTCTGATCCCCTGGCCGGAGAACTGATTGTTGACCGAAATTTATGATGACAAAGTATTGCAGGCATATTTTAATTCTTCTTCTCTCGCTTTACGGGGGATTACACGCTTCTGGCCAGGATTCAACTTTCCGGGTAAGCGGGATCATCAAAGGGATACATAATGACCCTGTTCCCGGAGTTTCCATTTCAACTGAAGGGAGCCTGACGACACCTGTAGTAACAGATTCATCAGGTACGTTTGTCCTTTCGGTACCTGACCTGGACATATATCTGCTGATCTCACCATCGGGAGAATACAAAAGCAAGAGAGTCTACCTTAACCGGCGTTCTTCACTGGTGATAACCCTGACCCGTGACGATTTAAGGGACGAGCAGGACCAGGCAGCACACTTATTTTACAGTCAGGAGATCCGGGAGTTTGCTTCTTCGGCAAGTTTTTCGGGTACTGAAATGTTCTCAAAGCTTCCGTATCAAACCACGGAAAGCCTTTTCAAGGGAACCATACCGGGGATCTGGACCACGGGCATCTCCGGCATGCCCGGAAGCGGAGCCATTTCATTTGTCCGAGGGATTAAATCCATGAATGGGAACACTCAGCCACTTTACGTGGTTGATGGACTGCCCCTGGATCTTCCGAACATCATGCAAAGTTTACTGGACGGGTATACATATAATCCCCTTTCAGGACTTAACCCGGCCGACATTACCGATATCACTATTGTGAAAGACTACCTGAATGCTCCCATTTTCGGGGTACGTGGCTCCAACGGAATTGTTTTCATCGAAACACTCAAACCCACCCAGGTGGAGACGATGATAGATGTTACCCTGAAAACAGGTATGACCACAACCGTGCATCAACTGCCACAGCTGAATGCGGATCAGTACAGGACCTATGCCAAGGAGGTTTTAATGACCT
>CAZIAU010000675.1:0-2010 GCA_964536755.1 uncultured Bacteroides sp.
CGGATAGATAACCGTTATGCACTATCAGCCGCTCCTTATCTCTACACTACGTTTCGTACAGGTTCAGGATCAGGTCGATATCGAAAGATGAGGAAGTTTCAAGATCCACCCTGTGTTTCAGGGCTTCATTGATCACATGAAAAAAGTGGTTGCATTTGGTACAGTAACAGAAGTGATATTTTCCCTTGTAGCCGTTGTTTTTTATGGCCCTGTTAAAGAGGTTCCTCGCTTTTTTTATCTGATCACCTATTTTTGGCAGGTAAATGAACCTGAATGGTGTGCCGTGCTTATCGATCAGGTGTTTCAATGATACCCCGTGAAAAGTCAGGTTACCATTTCTCAGATCAAATCCTTCCTGCGGAAAGTAGTAGGTTTGCTCTATTAAATCGAAATATGTGTTTTTCATACTTTTGAGAAGCCTCCATTGTTGTTAAAATTTAACATACCGAAAATAAAGAATTTTAAGATTCTTTAACTATAGTTTTAAGGATTCTTAACACAGGAAAAGAATCAAAAGAGCCCTGTTGTTTGTCTATTTGTATGGGTGATACAAAAGGTAAGAAATGAAAAGGAGAGTCACCATACAAATATTGCTGTTATTCCTGGTCTTCAGACAGGGTCTTCCGGATATCGGGTCAGGGCAAAGTTCCCTTTACTATTCAGATTCCAGGGAAACATATTTTATTATTGATTCGTCCAGGTTTGGCTTGATTGAAGACAATGTCTCTGGCGACCCGGAATATACAGCACCGGCATTGCCGGTGTTCCATCATGAGGAACACTTATTAGGCTGCGCCGTTGTGCGGGATCACTTCAAATACTTTTTCTTTTATCATCCAAATCCATTGCTGATTGACCGGCCCCCTCCGGAAAACCTTTCATGAACTGACCTTTTTTCAATTATTTAAATCACATCATTATGTATCAGAATAACATTGAATATAATTCAAATTCCCACGCATTAAAACAACATTCCATAAATTCCGATAATAACCTTGGGATCAGGAATACCAGTTTTGTCTGGGACCGAAAGAGACAAAGATTAATCCTTCTGTTGGAGACCAGTCAAATGGTCAGCCGGGAAATTAACGCAATAGTAAAAGGCAACAGGCTGATACTTGAAGCCCCCCTTCTCTCATCTTATAATAAACCATTCAGGACACACCTGATAGGGAGAGAAATAAAAAATGAATTTGATGAAGGGCTGACGGAAATAGGATTTTCAGAGCTCAAACTAAAATTAGGATATCACTACAACCTCGTATCCTGCCAGACTATTGATTCGAAATTGATCAAAGTCATCCTGGGATACACTTTATGGGGGAGGAAAAAAAATAATTAAGAACAATTTAAAAGGAGGAACATAAAATGAAAAAGTTTTTAAAGTTAGTAATTCCTTCCATTATAGGAAGCGGACTGACAATTCTGGTCTTTTTACTCATTGGGTTCAACCATGAGGATTCGAAATTATCTTATCTGAAGCGGGATGCCTTACCGGTTCATCAAGCCGTATACACGGTTAATGAGAACGGGGAATATATCCCGTTGGATTTTACAGGAGTATCCAAGGAAGTGATGAACTCGGTGGTTCATATAAGTTCTATACACAAAGTTCAACCCGAGGCGAACTACTTTTATAACAGTCCGGATAATCCTTTCGGTGAAATGTTCGGAGATGACTTTTTCAGGTTTTTCCGTGGAACTCCGGAGCCAAACGGTCGTCAACGCGAGAAAGCTGAGCCGTTCGTCCAGGAGGGAACCGGTTCGGGGGTCATTATAAGCGATAACGGTTATATTGTCACCAATAATCATGTTATTGACAATGCTGATGAGATCGAAGTCACATTGCACAATAATGAAACTTACAAGGCCAAAGTAGTCGGGACCGATCCCTCCACCGATCTAGCTCTTTTACAGATCCGGGATGATAACCTGACGGGATTGCCCATCGGGAATTCGATCTCATCAGCATTGTCAATAACATGATTATAGGTGACAATATAACCGTTA
>CAZIAU010000675.1:2020-2307 GCA_964536755.1 uncultured Bacteroides sp.
ACCTCGGGCGGCTCGCGGACCTGGTTGAAGTGGGAGAGTGGGTTATGGCCATTGGGAATCCATTTAACCTGAATTCAACGGTCACAGCCGGAATTATCAGTGCAAAAGGGAGAAACATCAATATCATCGATGACAAGTCAGCCATTGAAGCTTTCATCCAGACAGATGCAGCCATAAATCCGGGTAACAGCGGAGGGGCTCTGGTAAACCTGAAAGGAGAACTTATTGGTATAAACACTGCCATTGCCAGTCCGACGGGATCATATGCAGGATATGGTTTTGCAATA
>CAZIAU010000676.1:0-2306 GCA_964536755.1 uncultured Bacteroides sp.
TTGTGCTATTAAGAAGCCAACGCATATTTTAAATGGTTCAACGGTTTCTCGTTCTTATAATTGATATACTGTAACATTGTTACGGCAGTGATTTTACAGAGGATACGTACTGAAAGACCTACGTTTGTTTTGGCATAATTTCTCTTGAGCATCAGCTGATCGCAGAGCTGGGAGAAGAGTGTTTCAATACGTTTTCGTGATTTCATAAATATAAAAGGAACAGGTTCTTTGTCATGCTGACCAGACTTTACAGGAGTAACCAATCTGATTTGCCTTGTAGTAAACAAATCCTGTTGAATGGGTTCTGAGACATACCCTTTGTCCCCAATCAGTGCACAATCAACTATTCCTGAGTGTTTTACTTCGTTTAGAAAGTGGATGTCATGGATACTAGCCTTGGTTAATTCCATGGATGAAAAGACCCCTCTGATTGAAGTAGCGAGATGGAGTTTGTATCCATAGAAATAGGATTTTGTGACAGCTGAGTAGCCTCGATCCGGAGCCGTTTCATAGTCATCTTTGCATATCTTACTTCTATTGATCCTGGCATTCTTACAGATCGGTACCGGGATTGAGTCAACCAGATAGGTGTTTTCGCCTTCATTCAATAGGGAGGAGATTCTGTCGTTTAATCTTGCTATGAGTTCACCAAGTCGTTTTCTTCTTCGATTGAAGCGAGTTCTGTGAATGAGATTTGGAAAATCATGGATATGATCAGCCTTGATCTTCCCAAACAGGTAGTTCTCACTGTCAATCCCGATAGTTTCGCCAACTAATGAGAGAGCAATTATCTCGCAATCAGACATTTTGGGTTTGTTAGGGTAGAAGTAGTGGTTACCGTCAGCATCAATGGAATCTTTATAAAAGGATTTTGTAATGTTTAAAATCTTGTCGAAATTTGATTTGAGATTGTGCATGATAAAGGAAGTTTTGTGGTGAAACATTTCCTTTAATATACTGATATACAGTAACATGCGCAATCTTTTTTTATAATTGTTATTAACAACTTTTAATAGCACAACGGGTTATATACTAAATTTATAGTATGTTATTATTTGACTATTATTCTAATATTAATCTTCGAGATCTACTTTTGCTTTGAGATTAATAAAACTAAACTAACTATAATCATGGCCTTAAAAAGGATTTTTCAGCTAACCGCTTTGCTATTAATTTCAATCCCGCTGTTTTCTCAGGTACATGAAATTACAGGTACGATTCTGGACGAAGAACAGCTGCCTATGGTTGGTGTTACAATAGTTGTTGAAGGCACAACTGTGGGTACTGTAACCGATCTGAACGGGAATTATTCAATTGAAGCCTCAGCGCAGGATCAATTAAGGTTAAGTTATGTTGGTTATCAGGGGCAAACAATACCGGTAGGAGACAGGACCGAAATAAATGTTGTGATGGTTGAAACAGTCACATCCCTTGACGAAGTAATGGTGGTGGGTTATGGCCAGCTGAAAAAGGCCAGCGTCGTGGGAGCGATTTCCCAGGTAAAAGGTGACGAGCTGCTGAAAACGGGCGGGGTATCAAATCTGACCAATGCCATTACGGGTATGCTTCCCGGTGTGGTAACCATTCAAAACACAGGAGAGCCGGGTGGTGATGATGCGACGATTTATATCAGGGGACGTACCACGTGGAACGAATCACAGCCCCTTATCCTTGTGGATGGTATTGAGCGGACCATGAGTGATATTGATCCCACTGAAGTGGAAAGTATCTCTGTACTTAAGGACGCATCTGCCACATCTGTATACGGGGTGAAGGGAGCTAACGGGGTGATCCTCATCACCAGTAAGCGGGGCTCAATAGGCAAACCAAAACTGGACATCAGCGCCAATACCACGGTAAAGACCCTCTCCAGGATCCCGACCTACCTGGGCTCCTATGAGGGAATCAAGCTTAAGAACGAAGCTATAGAGAGGGAGATAAATATCAGCGAATCCGCCTGGCCATGGTACACTCCGGATGAAATCCTGGAGTATTTCCGCACCCAGGAATACCCGGAGCTTTTTCCCGATGTGGACTGGCCGGAATACATGGTGGAAGATTATGCCCTCAGCTACAGGGTCAATACCAATGTAACCGGGGGTACTGAAAATGTAAAATATTTCAGTTCGTTGTCATATACGCAGGAAGGGGATATTCTGGGGACAACAGACTATGGACAGGGATATGATCCGAACTATTCCTATGAACGATTTAATTTCAGGAGCAATCTTGATTTTAAGCTTACAAAGAGCACCCAGCTGAGTGTTGACCTGTCGGGATATTACTCCTCGAAGAAGAAGCCTCAA
>CAZIAU010000677.1:0-2305 GCA_964536755.1 uncultured Bacteroides sp.
ATCAGACTTATCGAGCAGATACGTGCAGAGGACCCGCAAATGCCTGTACTTCTGCAATCATCCGATCTCTCCAATGAAAAGCTGGCAGAGGCCATGGGTGTGGGTTTCCTGCATAAATACTCCAAATCCCTCTCCCACAATCTCCGGAATTACATCATTCAGAATTTTGCATTCGGGGAGTTTATCTTCAGGGATCCGGAAACCTTCGAGGAGGTTACCCGGGCGGTTGACCTTCAGACCCTCCAGCAAAAGATCCTCGAGGTGCCCGATGATGTGCTCGCCTTTCATGTTGACCGGAATCATTTCTCGAAATGGCTCAATGCCAGGGCCATCTTCCCGGTGGCACAGCTTTTTAAATACGTTGGCAGGGAGGATTTTAAAAATATGGATGAGGTCCGGGGATTCCTTCACGATGCCATCTCCAGTTACAGGATAAGCAAAGGAAGGGGGATCATCGCCAAGTTTGACAAGAACAGTTACGATTCATACAAAACATTCTCCCGGATCGGCGAGGAGTCCATCGGAGGCAAAGCGCGCGGACTCGCCTTTATAAACACGGTCATTGACAAGTATAACCTGTTCAACAAGTATCCCAACGCCCTGATCACTGTACCGAGGACCGTGGTCCTGAGTACCGACGTGTTCGATGAATTCATGGAACTCAACGGTCTTTACAGGATCGGCCTTTCGGACCTCCCCGATGATGATATACTGGACCATTTTGTTTCCGCCGAACTTCCCGGCTGGCTACACCAGGATCTCTACACGGTGATCTCGGCATCGGAGGCCCCGATCGCCGTGCGTTCTTCAAGTAAACTGGAAGACTCACATTATCAACCTTTTGCAGGCATCTATTCCACCTATATGATCCCCCTGAACAAGGAGGATCCCGCCCGTACCATGGAGCTGCTTACCTGCGCCATAAAATCGGTCTATGCATCGGTCTATTTCAAAGAGAGCAAGGCTTACATTGAGGCCACCTCCAATGTGATCGACGAGGAGAAGATGGGTATCGTTCTTCAGGAAGTGTGCGGAACACGTCACGGGGATTATTATTATCCCACTGTCTCCGGTGTGGCGCGTTCGGTCAATTTCTATCCCATTGCCCCTGAAAAGATCGGCGACGGGATAGCCAAGGTGGCATACGGACTGGGCAAGTATATTGTGGACGGGGGCATCAGCCTTCGTTTTTCACCCTGTTATCCCCATAAGATCCTGCAGCTGTCATCCAGCGAGAGCATGTTGCGGGATACCCAGAAACAGTTCTATGCCCTTAACCTTAAGGAAGAGAGGTTCTATGCGTCCACCAATGACGCGGTGAACCTGGAAAGGCTTAAAATAAAAGATGCAGAAGGTGATCCGGCCTTCAGGCATGTCGCTTCGGTGTACGATTACCAGTCGGATGTGGTCAGGGACGGGACAGGGTACCTGAGAGGTGGCATCGCGAACCAGGGAAAGGGTACCGGGTACCAAAGCGAAGGGTCAGGGTACCGGGGCAAGACGATCATCACCTTTTCCGGGGTCCTCCAGCACGATACATTCCCGCTGGCAGAGATTGTTAAAGAACTGCTGCAGATCGGGCAAAAGGAGATGAACCTCCCCATTGAGATCGAGTTTGCGGTGAACCTGGACGTTCCCGAGGGAGAGCCGGGGGTATTCAATTTTCTCCAGATCAGACCCATTGTGGAGACCGACCAGAGAAGCGACATAAAGATGGAAAAGGTTGACCCCAGGAATACTATCCTCTTTTCCCGATCGGCCCTGGGTAACGGGGAGTTCACCGGGATCAGGGATATCATATACCTGAAACCGGAGAACTTCAATGCAGCGGGTACAAGGGAAATCGCAACGAAAATGGAGGAACTGAACAGTGGTTTTAAGGATATAGCCAGATCTGACCCGGACCAGTCCCCATCTGAACTAAAACCGGGGAAGGGGTATGTTCTGATCGGTCCGGGACGATGGGGATCGAGCGATCCGTGGCTGGGGATCCCTGTAAAATGGTCGCAGATTTCGGAGGCACGTATTATCGTTGAGTCCGGACTGGAAAACTATCGCATTGATCCCAGCCAGGGGACCCACTTCTTTCAGAACCTGACCTCTTTCAGGGTGGGTTACATGACCATCAATCCTTTCATACAGGATGGCTATTACGATCCCGGATTCCTGGATAAGCTTCCGGCGGTGTACGAGGATAAATATATCCGTCATGTCCGGTTCAATGACGATCTTGTGATCCGGATCGATGGGAAAACCAACCGGGGTGCGGTGATGAAACCCTGATCTTTTTAAACAAAAAGCAATT
>CAZIAU010000678.1:0-2304 GCA_964536755.1 uncultured Bacteroides sp.
AGTGGAATAAGCTCTCTTTTAATTAATTCGAAAGTCATTGAGGTGACGGATGCGGGAATTTTCACAACAAAAATTGAATTGTCAAAAGGATCAAATGAAGTAGTGATACTTGCCCTGGACAGGTTCGATAATTATAGTAATATGCGATTCACTATTAACTATGAACCTGCTCAGCAAACGCTTGCTGAAACTGTCAGGAATGAATCTGTATATTACGCCCTCATAATCGGGATAAACAATTATTCAGACCCGGCAATAAATTCGCTGGATAAGCCAATTAGCGATGCCGAAGCCCTGTATAAAGTATTAACTACAAAATACACGTTTAAGAAAGAGAACATCCAGTTCCTTAAGGATGCCAAGCGTGACGATATTATTTATTCCCTTGATTACCTCGCCAGATCGGTTACACCCAACGATAATCTTTTAATTTTCTATGCAGGTCATGGCACTTTTGATGAAACTTCAAATATTGGGTACTGGCTTCCTTCCGATGCCAGGAAAATAACAAAAGCAGACTGGTTCAGGAACTCTACTCTGGTCGACTATCTGAAAGAGATACAGACAAAGCATACTCTATTGATTACAGACGCCTGTTTCGGAGGATCGATCTTCAAGACAAGGTCGGCGTTTTCGGATGCTCCTAAAGATATCGAAATACTTTATAGCCTTCCAAGCCGGAAAGCAATGACAAGTGGTTCACTAACAGAAGTTCCGGATGACAGTCCTTTTGCTAAATTCCTGATTCAGAGATTGAGCAACAATCATGACAGGTATCTTTCTTCAGAACAGTTATTCAGTAATTTGAGAGTTGCGGTGATCAACAACAGCGATGCTGTTCCGAAGTATGGTGAAATAAGGAATGTGGGTGACGAGGGAGGTGATTTTATTTTTATCAGGCAATAGCGAATAACTGTTTTGAAGAACATGAGAATTCCATGCAAAAGTATATCGGCTTTGACAATGACAGTGTTGCTTTTCAGTTGCACAAAGTTTGAACCGGTAAGAGTCAATAAGGTTTCCACTGGAAACGTTACGGACATTACATATTCAACAGCTGCAGCTGAAGGTACAGTACTCGAAGTTGGGGAAGCAGGAATTGATCAGCACGGTTTTTATTACTCAACGGATCCGGATCCTTCTTCAGGCAATTTCATGAAAACAGAACTTGGCTCAAAAAGCACCACAGGGAGTTTCTCCGGGCTTCTCACCGAACTTGAGCCGGGTACAACATACAACGTAAGGGCGTATCTCAAAAATGCAGGTGGAGAGATATTCGGTGATATCAGTTCTTTCTCTACACTGGCTGCAGATCTGGCTACAGTCACTACAACCGAAATCAGTGGCGTTACCCAGTCATCTGGAATCAGTGGTGGTGCGGTAACTGATGACGGAGGATCAACGATTACTCTGCGTGGAGTATGCTGGAGCACTACTGAGAATCCAACCATTTCAGATTACAGATCTGAAGATGGTAGCGGAACAGGAGTTTTTACAAGTTCACTTACCGGATTAAACTGTGGAACAACCTATTATGTGAGAGCGTATGCCATCAACGCCACCGGTACAGCATATGCCAGCCAGGTATATTTCACTACAGATCAGTGTTCAGGTGACCTTCCAACGGTGACTACATCAACAATAAGCAATATAACTGAAACCACCGCTCAGAGCGGGGGTGATGTATCCAGTGACGGCGGTTCTCCGGTTACTGCCAGAGGAGTTTGCTGGAGTACCTGGGAAAATCCAACCATCTCTGACAACAAGACAACGGATGGAACGGGAACCGGGATTTTTAGTAGTTATATGGCAGGGCTCAAATCCTATACTACATATTACCTCAGGTCATATGCCACCAACAGTGCAGGAACATCCTATGGAGACCAGGTAAGTTTTAAAACATCAACGGTAACCGATATAGACGGCAATGAGTACAGGATAGTTACGATTGGAAGTCAGATCTGGATGGCAGAGAACCTGAAAACAACCCGGTACGCTGATGGTTCTGCTATTCCCCAAGTGACAGGTGATTCTGAATGGACCGGTATTGGTAGTGACGAGAAAGCATACTGCTATTTTAACAATAACATTTCGACTGCCGATAATTATGGAGTACTCTACTCCTGGGGTGCAGCTGCCAAAGGAGTTGCCGGTGGAAGCGATAAAAACCCCAGTGGTCTTCAGGGTGTTTGTCCTTCGGGTTATCACCTGCCCAGCGATGCAGAATGGATAGAGCTGGAAATGTACCTGGGAATGAGCCAGGCCGAGGCGGAAAGTGAAGGGGAATCAAGGGGTGCAACTCAA
>CAZIAU010000679.1:0-2303 GCA_964536755.1 uncultured Bacteroides sp.
GCCATGAATTTATATAATCATATGATCCTATGTCTGTAAACAAAGTAATCCTTGTTGGAAATGTGGGAAAAGACCCTGAAACAAGATACCTTGACGAGGGTACCGCCATATCTAAATTTCCACTGGCCACCAGTGAAACCTACCGGAACAGGGATGGAGAAAAGGTTTCCAACACAGAATGGCACAATGTGGTGCTTTGGAGGGGCCTGGCGCAGGTAGCAGAAAAGTATATAAAGAAGGGGACCCAGGTATATATCGAAGGACGCATTAAAACGCGTTCCTATGATGATGCCAACGGGGTTAAGAAATACATTACAGAGATAGTAGGCGATCAGATGCAGCTGCTTGGCAGGCGCCCTGACGACTCCGGTGCCCCTGACGAGGCAGGATCCGGTACAACAGGTGAAACAGGAGACCGTGCCGCTCAACAACCTTCATCTCCTGCCCGGGAGGAAACTCCCGAAAGTACAGATCCTTTTGATTCCGGGGACAATGGCCCCGATGATCTTCCGTTCTGATTCGATAGATAACCTATAGACCCAGGTTTGGAACCAGCGTTTTTAATCATTCTGCAGCAATCTGTTTTGATGCCCCTGACCACCGGAGCACTGACTGGTATAGTTGTGATCCTGATCCTGCTTTTCATTTCGGCCATGGTATCAGGATCGGAAGTGGCATTTTTCAGCCTGACCCCTAACCACATCAATGTCCTTAAGGAAAAACCGTCCAGGAAAAATCAGCTGGTGCTGAAGCTCCTTGAGAAACCGGAACGGCTTCTTGCAACCATCCTTATTACAAATAACTTTGTTAATGTGGGCATTGTTATCATTGCCACTTTTGTAACAGGTACATTGTTTAATTTTTCTGGAAACCAGGTCCTGGGATTCCTGATCCAGGTGGTGGTGATTACTTTCATGCTGTTGTTATTTGGTGAAATTATCCCTAAAGTATACGCAAACCGGTTTGCATCCCGTTTCGCCCGCCGGATGGCGGTCCCTCTCATGGTCATGGACCGGCTATTCCGGCCACTGATCTTTATTTTGGTCAGATCCACCGGACTGGTGAACCGGAGACTGGCGAAAAAAGGCCGGAACATTTCCATGGACGACCTGTCGGAAGCGCTGTACCTGACTTCAGGTGTGGTGGAGGATGAAAAGGAAATGCTTGAAGGGATCGTAAGGTTCAGCAACCTTGAGGTTGCGGAGATCATGAAACCCCGGACCGATGTAACAGCCGTGGATATACAGACCGACCTGAATACATTGATCAAGGTGATCATTGAATCGGGTTTTTCAAGGATCCCGGTATATGAAGAAACTTCGGATAACCTGAAAGGGATCCTTTATGTGAAGGACCTTTTGCCACATATCAATAAACAGGACCGTTTTAACTGGCAAAAACTGATCAGGGAGCCTTTTTTTGTACCGGAAACCAAAAAGATCAATGACCTGCTGAAAGAGTTCCAGGAAAAAAAGATTCACCTGGCCATCGTCGTTGATGAATATGGCGGTACCGAGGGGATCGTTACCATGGAAGATATCCTGGAAGAGGTGGTGGGTGAAATTACCGACGAATCGGATGAAGCAGAAGAGTATTACCGGAGGATCGATGCCAATACCATCATATTCAACGGGAAAACCCTGCTCAACGATTTTTACAAGGTCACAGAACTTGATGATCAGCTTTTCGACGATGTAAAGGGAGACGCAGAAACAGTGGCCGGGCTCATCCTTGAGCTTAAGGGCGGGTTCCCTAAAATTAATGAGGTGCTGCGGTGTAAGAATATCATTTTCACCGTACTCGCCATGGACAAACGCAGAATTAAAGAAGTGAAAGTTTCACTAAAAGATTCCGTATAATTTCAACCCGGGTATGGTAAATATCATATGAATCTGGCCAAATCCATAGACCTGCTCCTTTTGCTGATAGCTATTCAGTTTCTCTCGTGCAATCATTCATTCCCGCCAAAACCTGAAGGGTATGCGCGAATCGATTATCCGGAGAAAGCCTACAGGTTATTAACAGAGGAGCATTACCAGTTTGAGATCCCCGTTTACTCAAGCGTGGAGCCGGATTCGAGTCCCAGGGCACAACCGGGATGGATCAACCTGGTCATTCCGGCATTGAACGCAAAGATCCACCTGAGTTACAAACAGGTGAACGGTAACCTTGATGAGTATATCACAGATAGCCGTACCCTGGTCTATAAACATACCGTAAAGGCTGAAGGAATTGAAGAGACGCCCTTCATTGAGCGTGACCGGAAAAGGTACGGTATGGTTTATGACCTGAAAGGGAACGTG
>CAZIAU010000680.1:0-2278 GCA_964536755.1 uncultured Bacteroides sp.
GTTCCGGTGATGGCAGGACAGTTATTTCAGCTGCAAGGAGAGGTGCTCATGCCATTGGAATTGAATATAATCCTGACCTGGTGGAATTATCAAAAAAGAATGCGGAAAGGGAGGGGGTTGAGGACAAAACAGATTTCATAAATACAGATCTTTTTGTATATGATTTCTCAAAGGCCACGGTAATTACCATGTTCCTTCTGCCTGAAATAAATCTGATACTCAGGCCCAAACTTCTAAAAATGAAACCGGGTACAAGAATAATTTCAACAACCTTTACTATGCAGGGCTGGCAATATGATGACATGGTTACCGTAGAAGATAAAAACAGTAACTGGACGAGTGCCTATTTATGGGTCGTGCCTGCAAAAGTAGATGGAACGTGGAAATTCAACGAAGGTGAACTGAAGCTTAACCAGCAATTTCAAATGGTTAAAGGAGAATTAATCAAAGATGAAAAATCCGCGAGAATATCGGGAGGTAAGTTAAGGGGTGACAATTTCACTTTCAGTGTTAATGAACAAGTTTATAACTGCAGGATAGAGGGAGACAGGATGAATGGCACTATAAAGAGTGGAAACAAAGTTGTTGAAATGGAAGCCCGAAGATAATAACAATGATCACAACCGGAGAATTCAGCATGAGCAGGTATCTTGAAATATTTTTATTATCTCTCTTTTTCACGGGTTTCATATTAATGTCTTATTCCTGTGCTGAAAGAAAGATTAGGCTTGAGATTACCACGGTTAATGCATATGACATTAAACAGACAAGTGCTTTCTCCGGTGGAAATCTTTATTATCATACATCGATGCCCATAATTGACAAAGGGCTCTGCTGGGGAATTACGCCAAATCCAACATTAAAAGACAATGTAAGCTCGAGCGGTTCCGGAAAAAGCAATTATACCGGTCAATTAACAGGTTTGCTACCGGGTACCGAGTATTTTGTAAGGGCATATGTCATTAGCGGACCAGATACACTGTACGGTGATAATATATTATTTTATACCGAAGATTACAGCTTTGTAACCGATGTCGACGATAATGTCTATAATACAATCAATATCGGATCCCAGACCTGGATGGCAGAAAACCTAAAAACCACACGATATAACGACGGGGAAGCGATACCTCTGGTAAAAGATGAAAAAGAATGGGCCGGTTTATCAGCACCGGGATACTGCTGGTACAGAAATGATGATGAGGCATTTAAACAGGATTATGGAGCCTTATATAACTGGTATGCAATTAATACAGAATTGCTGTGTCCTGCAGGCTGGCACACACCCAACGACTACGATTGGATGGTTCTGACAATTTTACTTGGCGGAGAGACCAATGCAGGGGGGAAACTTAAACAACCAGGTTTTTCCTATTGGGTTGAGCCAAACACTGGTGCAACAAATGATTACGGATTTAACGCCCTGCCCGGAGGATTCAGATATTCAGATGGTAAATTCTATGATTTTGGTTTCAGCGCGTACTGGTGGACATCTGGTGATATTTCAGCACGTAAAGCCTATTTTCGTTTCATTTACTACACCGATAGGAATCTATATAGATTCAATAATGATAAGACGAACGGATATTCCATACGTTGTATTAAAGACCTATAATACTCCTCCTCCCCAATATTAAAACAAGCCTGAGAGAAAGTCTGAAATCGCAATAAAATTAAATCAATACACCTCCCAAGGAGCGCGGCCTTCGTTATATTTCAGATAAGCCCGTCTCCCGAACTGAATGGGAGGGGCTCCCACTTCAAAGGCCCCAAGGTCCGGTCCGTTCCCGAAAAAATCATCGTTGAATCCTGCCAGGGGAATTCCGGAATCGATGAGCGGATTCTTTATCCAGATGACAGGATCTGTGATTATGACTTTCCTCTCACCGAATTCGTAAGGATGTTTCCCCCATTTAATGCTGTTTATGGTAACCCTGGGATAAAATTCAAGATTAAAGGATGTAGTATATAATCTTGTGCCAGACGGTGTCGTTCTCAATTTAATTCCATGTTCTTCCTTTGCTGTAGTACCTTTTGCAGTTCCTGAAAAATAATCGTAATCATAATCACTGTCCGGCTCTTTCTCCCTGTCGGTTGCCAGTCTTCCCGGCACATCGAATATATTGTTCCGGGTTACACAATTCGGATTCACATGTTTGGTAAATACATTGGTAACTCCATATGGTTGCAGAATAGTATTGTGAAAAATAAATCGCCTTCCTCCTCCGAACTCATCATGTTCCCCGGTCTTAATAAACGACCCGCCTGCAATATTCCG
>CAZIAU010000681.1:0-2276 GCA_964536755.1 uncultured Bacteroides sp.
GGACAACTGCATTTTCGTGGCGAATCTGGGTGACTGGGTGGAACCGGACATGTTATCGGGAGGAGATATTACCCCCAGGGAGCAAATAGGCACCGCAGCCTATTTCTACTTCGCGCGACTGATGAGCTGGTATGCCACCTTCCTGGATAAACCCGGTGATGCAGAAAAGTACAGTGCACTCGCTGATGCTATTCTTGAAAAATACAACCAGGAATTCTTCGATAAAGAGAGCGGCCTGTATGACAAGGACAGCCAGCTATCCCAGGCCATGCCCCTCTTGTTTCAAATGGTTCCTCCTGGTATGGAAAAGAAGGTGGAAGATCAACTGATTAATAACATCGTCGAAGTGCATGACAAACATTTAAGTACCGGGTTTATCGGTACGCCCATCTTATTCAAACTGCTCACAGAACTCGGACATGCCGACCTTGCCTATGCGATGGCCACGCAGGAGGATCAACCCGGGTGGTTTTTCATGCTCCGAAACGGCGCTACTTCCATATGGGAGGTGTGGGATGCCATCGAAAATATCAATCACTCCAGGAATCATCCGGCTTTCGGCTCCATTGGTGCGTGGTACTACCAGTCACTGGCCGGGATCCAGCCCGATCCCGAAGGCCCGGGATTCAGGAAGATCCTTATCAAGCCAGAGCCCGTGGGGGATTTAAAATGGGCCCGGGGTTCTTACCTTTCAAACCAGGGTAAAATCGAAAGTGACTGGAAACTTGAAAATAACAACTTCACGCTGGAGCTCAACATTCCGGTAAATACTTCAGCCACGGTCTATATTCCAGGGGAGAGCATAGACTCAATTCTTGAAGGAGAAAGGGCGGCAAGTCGTTCGGATCAGGTTTCGTATCTAAGAAAAGAAAGAGACAGCTATGTATTCACTGTCGGATCTGGTAGTTACAAATTCACCTCGAAATATCATTCGCAATGAAAAATGCATTTCTCCTTCGATTTCTGATTTATGCTTGCCTGGCAATTTTGGTCCTTCCTGCCTGCGGGGATAAAAATCAGAACCCCGGGGAAGACATTGCCAGTTTCGCTCAGCTCAGAAGCCAGTTCAAGGAAGTACCCGGGGAATTTGGAACGATTCCTTTTTTTGTCTGGAACAGCAAAATTACCCGGCAGGATATAGACTCTTTTATGCTGGATTTCAGTGAGGCCGGTTGTGGGGGTGTTTTTATCCATGCCCGTCCGGGATTGATAACTTCCTATCTTACGAATGAATGGCATGAACTCTTCAACTACGCCCTTGAAGCTGGGAAAGCGCTGGGCTTGAATGTATGGATCTATGATGAGTATAATTTCCCAAGTGGCTTTGCAGGGGGCCATGTACCCGCAGAGATGCCCGAATCTTTCAACCAGGGACAGGGGATCCAGATGAAAAAGACTGACATCCTGCCGAAGGAGGTAAAAGACTATTTTTTCGTATTAAAGAAGGAAAAGGGGCACTTTACCGAAATCGCAGACCCGGCTATTGAATCGGGCAACAGGGGGGAGTACTACCTGTTTTCAAAAGCTTACTACGACAAGGGAGATAACGACTATTATTTTCATGGCATATGGTATGGAGGATTTACCTATGTTGACCTGCTGGTCCCAGGAGTCACTGAAAAGTTCATTGAGGTGACCATGGATGGCTATGAAAAATACAGCGGGGAAGAATTTGGAAAGTCCATGCCTGGCGTCTTTAGCGATGAACCTCATCTCAATTCTCCCGGGGGCATTCGATGGATGCCCGACCTTTTTGACAGATTTGAAGAACGTTGGGGATACGATCTTAGGATAAATCTCCATTCCCTGTTTGAAGAGGTGGGTATGTGGAAAAAAATCCGTCACAATTATGCCCAGACGCTGCTGGACTTATTTATCGACCGTTGGGCAAAACCCTATTACCAATACGGAGAGAAAAAGGGATTACTGATCACGGGCCATTACTGGGAGCATGCCTGGCCGTCCATTCGACTGGGCCCTGATAATATGGCCATGTATCCCTGGTTCCAGATCCCTGGTGTGGATGTGTTATTCAACCAGTTCAATGACTCGTCAACCAGCGCACAATTTGGGATTGTCAGGTCAGTCAAAGAGCTCTCAAGTGTTGCCAATCAGTATGGATTGAAGAGGACTTTGAGCGAAACCTATGGCGGCGCGGGATGGGACCTGACCTTTGCCGATATGAAAAGGATTGGAGACTGGGAATATGCCCTGGGAGTCAATTTAATGAATCAGCATATGTCTCCGATTTCTTTGGAGGGCTACCGGAAGTTCGA
>CAZIAU010000682.1:0-2275 GCA_964536755.1 uncultured Bacteroides sp.
CAATGAATTCTACCGGAACAAGGAGGGGGAGGAGGTATCCAAAACAGAATGGCACCGGATCGTAACATTGTATGTAACATAAATTCAAATCTTAAATACAATAAACTGGCTGGGATCTTATAGGGACTTTTATATATAAAGAGTATTTTTCTTAATTTTGAAGAAAGCCAGTTTGATGGACACTTCAGAGCTAAAACTAAGGATTATTAAGGAGATTAACTCCCTGGAGGCAGGCAAACTCAAAGAGGTTTACGGTTACTTACAGAATATCATCCAGGGTGAAAAGGATCTACAAGAATGGGAATCCCTTACACCAGCCCAGAAGAAGGGTATTAAGATAGCTATGGATGACATTGAGGCGGGCAAAGGTGTCCTTCATGAAGATGTGATCTCAAAGTATAGAAATAAGTATCGGGATGCCTAAGGAGGTTATCTGGTCGCCTGAATCAGTGAGAGATCTTGATAAGATTTTAGATTACCTGGCAATAAATTGGAATACAACAGTATCATTGAAGTTTATTGATCTCATCGAGGCATTAACTGATTAGATCTCAAAAAATCCACAGCAATTCCCCAGCATCAATAGGAAATTGAATATTCGAAAATGTGTTATTACAAAGCATAACACGCTTTTCTATCGTAATCGAAGAAAACATATTGAAATCCTCAGGATTTATGATAACCGTCAGGATCCTGAGAAATTAATTTTCATCTGACCGATATCCCCGCCCTTCATCACATTAATCCCTGTAACCAAATCTTTACTATTATGAAATATGGCGTAAACAGAGTAACGCTCGTTGGAAATGTGGGTGAAACACCCCGGGTAACGGAAAGGGAAGGGGAGGCTTTTGTGGCCAACTTTCCACTGGCAACCAATGAATTCTACCGGAACAAGGAAGGGGAGGAAGTCTCCAAGACTGAATGGCACCGGATCGTAGTCTGGAATAAAGCTGCTGATATTGTAAAGCAGCATGTTAATAAAGGGGATGCCCTTTATGTGGAAGGCAAGATCTCAACAAATTCATGGGAAGATAAGGATGGGAATATGCATTACAGCACGGAAATAATTTGCGACAGTTTCCTGTTCCTGTCGCCCAGGAATGTAGAGCAACCCCAGGAAGCCTGATAAGTTAAAGAATCAATAATATTTGACTGTCAATAATATATTCTCTATATTGAATTTGTCCTTTTTGGGGCATTGGCAACTAATAGGCTAATCTCAATTTAATATGAGGTATATTTTCACCGGACTTTTAATTGGCTACCTTTTTGCAGAGTTTATTGGTTGTTCCCATACCAGTAAGGAAGTCCCGGTGTATGATTTTTCAGAAACGGAAGGGCCGGAGATTATTCAGGATTCAGCAAATTTAATCCCGGTTGAAACATTCTATTCTGATTATTTTCCATGTAGCGATTGTCATAGCGAACTAGTACCAAATACACAAAAGCGCGTTTTGGTCGAAATGCATGATGATATCATTTTCGACCATGATTCCGCCAACAGATGGTGCCTGGCATGTCACTACACTTTTGATAGGGATTCCTTAGTACTGGCTGGTGGTGAACTTCTCGGATTCGATGAATCATACAGGTTATGCGGTCAGTGCCATGGTCCCAAATACAGGGACTGGAAACTCGGAATTCATGGTAAACGTACCGGTGAATGGAACGGGATCAAGCAATATCGTCTCTGTGTCAGCTGTCATAATCCACACTCCCCTAAAATTAAGAGCCTGAAACCGATGCCGCCACCAAGGAGGCCTGAAAACATATATATTGATTCCATCAATGAAGAACCTGAAAACATCTCTACATCCCCATAGGAACATCGAAAGACGTGATTTCATGAAATGGATGGCTATGGGTACTGCATCAATAGCCGGTTTGTCAGCGCTTTCTTCATGTGATGGCGATAAAAGGGAATCGTTTTTCCAGGAACATTTTAAGGAACTGGATGAGGATGAATTGAATGAGGTACTGGAACGCCTGGAACGGAGCTATAAGAAACAGTACGATATTGACATCCGGGTAAGCTCCACTTTACCTATGGAAAATGTTCTGTTTGGTTATGGACTTGATCTTTCCAAGTGTATCGGATGTAGAAGGTGTGTATATGCATGTGTAAAGGAAAATAATCTGTCCAGAAATCCCCAGATTCACTATATCAAGGTTTTTCAGATGGATAAGGATAAGGGAGTTGATGTGTTGCATGCAGATCCATATTATAACCCTGAAAAAGTGCTGAAGACCGAAGAATAATACCAGCGCTGTT
>CAZIAU010000683.1:0-2271 GCA_964536755.1 uncultured Bacteroides sp.
GGACTAATTGAAGGGGAAAGAACTTACCATGGGAGATCTCAACGCCGAAAGGGGTGGTACAGGATTGCTTGTTCACCCCCGGCCCATGAAGCGATGAATCTTGCTTGGTTCGAGGAAATTGGCTTATTTTGCCTTTACACGAACTATTGTTTAACCTTTAAAGAAACCGCCCAGTTCGGAGCACGTACGCTGGTGTGAGAGGGAGATAAAATCAGCTTTTGCTGGTTTTATTCCCTACTCGATTTTCAGTTCCCCATGAATTGCTGGCTTTCGGGCCCATGCGGGTAGCTGTTGATATTTAGTCAAAGAGTCTGCAGATTTTTTGCATATTTTCAAAGTGTCGATTTATGCACTGATATGTAAAGACCCCATGGCAGCTGAATTTTTATCCTCTATTGGTACATCTTACCAGATTGACCGAATCATTTCGGAGGCGACAACTGAAATAGTATTCCTTTCTCCGGTTCTCAAGCTACATGATAGCATACTGCTGAGATTCAATCAGGCTGATCAACGAAATGTGAGGATCACTCTGCTGTATGGAAAGGAGAGGAACCAGATCAGGGGAAAGCGCTGGTTCAGGGATTTCAAAAATCTGAGGATCCTTTACCATGATAAGCTCAACTCGTGCAATTACAGGAATGAGAAAGAGATGATCGTGACCTCCATGGGTTTATTTAGCCTTAGTTCCAGCATTAACGCCGATATGGGAGTATTGCTAACAAAAATCAGGGACCGGAAAGCTTTCGAAGATGGTATTTATGAACAGGAATTGCTTATCGAGCACGCAGAAGAGGTTTTTGCAGGAAAGAATTTTGAAAAAATAGACGATACATCCGATCCCGAGGAGATCATCAGGGAGATGCCTTTCCTGACTTACTTCGGGATCGAAGAGAGAACGATTATAAACGGCAAGATAAAAGCCCCCAGCGGGAAGCTATATTACCCTGAAATGGAGCTTTACAATGACGGTACCATAAAATATCAGGGCTTTAAAAAGACCAGGCAGCGTCATGGCGAGTGGATCTTTTATACGTACGAGGGTTTTGTCAGGGAGGTGGTTATTTATGAGAACGGAAGTTACCTGAATAAAATCTTCTGTGATTATGAGAATCCGGCAAAGCCTATTTCGAAATATTACCTCTTATTTGGAATTGGGAATTCGGTAAAAAAACTCTATGACAGGAATATAAGTGAACTCTATTTTGACAGCCGGATTGAAGACTACACCGGTTCCGATAAAACAAAGCTGTTTTATCATCTGGAAAGGTTCCTCAATAAACGATCCCTGTTCGATCAGCCTCAGCCTGAAACGTTCCAGGATATGGTTGACCAGATATACAAGGCTCTCTACCCTTAATTTCCCATACAGCCGGTCCAGCTTTTTTATCGATCATCCTCAGTAAAATAAAAAAAAGGGCAACCCAATGGATCGCCCTCTGAATGATCTAATAAATCCTTCCTTTTTTCTATCGCTGTCTACCCTGTTCCCTGTATTCCTTCCGGGCCGAATAGTTGATAATCAATGCCCTGGCCCTTCTTAAAGCCTGTTTCACATCATCGACCTTACCCATTGGAATATTCTGGTCGATCCTCAAAGACATGGTCATCCTGTTCTTTTCTGATTCGGGCAATTTTTCCCGCTCGAAAAGGACGAAATCCTGGATCGATTCGTAGGGAATGCCTTCTTCATTCACCAGTTTGTCATTGAGCTGTATTAGTGGTTCAGTTCCGTACATCCTGGCCACGTGAGCCACGGGACGTCCGATATATATATAACTTACCAGTGATTTCTTCTCAAGCTTCTTTACCTCTGTGGCTTCAGGAACAGATACTCTCACCTGGACCTCCGTCTCCCTCATTGTCGTTGACACCATGAAAAAGAATAAAAGCATAAAGACAATGTCAGGAAGGGAGGCGGTATTGATCCTCATAGCGCCTTTGCCTTTTTTTCTAATAAACTTTGACATTAGTTGAGCCCTCCTATATTTTTTGGTTCCGACTCTGAAATGTTCATCTTATAGATCTTTCGGATTCCGTCATAAATCTCCTCGTCAACGGGATTTGACGTGTTCAGATCATCAAAATCCCTGTCAAAATAGAGCTTGCAGAAATCATTCCTTAGTTCATTGACAGCAGCAACCAGTTCGTTCTGTACCTGCAGGTACTTCCCGTAAGTAGTTGAACGGTCATTCTGTAAGGAGATCACCCCTTTCGAAACCATTCCTTTCCACAGACCATCGGGTGGTAACAGGGAGGAACTTCCAGCGG
>CAZIAU010000684.1:0-2271 GCA_964536755.1 uncultured Bacteroides sp.
TCCTGGGTCCGGAGTATGCCGACGGGGAACGTGAATACAGGTTTGGAAGTGCGTTGTCTGAACCCGAAGGAACGGTATATGTTCCGGCAGCGGATGCGGCCAACGATTCAAGGATCTTCAGCAGTAACCTCTCCTACAACAAGGGGATGGCCCTGATCTATATGATCCGTTATGAAATGCAGAATGATGATCTTTTTTTCCAGGTACTCAGGAATTACCTTGCGCGCTACCGGAATGATGTGGCCACGGGGATGGATTTCAAGGAAGTTCTGGAAGAGACTACAGGCAGCGATTTTACCGATTTTTTTGATCAGTGGTATTTCGGTGCCGGATATCCTCTCTACCAGGTTTCCTGGGAACAGCAGGGCCAGGAGCTTACCCTCAATTCGGTACAGACCACCTCATCCGGGATCACGCCACTCTTCAAAATGACTATGGAATACAGGATCTATTATGAGGGAGGTGATACCACTATTAGGGTATTTCACGGACAGAACGATGAAACTTATATTATCCATATTCCCCATGTTATTGACAGCATCCGGATCGATCCCGACAACCAGGTATTAAATAAGGTTGTAGGTGTTGAAAAAACCACTCTGAAAAAAGAGAACAGGAAAGCTTTTATCATCTACCCGAATCCCACCAGAAGAGAGTTCTCATTCTTTTCACAAAGAGATCGCCGGGAAGATGTAAACCTGCAGATATACAACCAGGTCGGCCAGATGGTATATTCAGGGAGATTTGAAGGGTGCGTGCCATTCAACTCTTACCGGGTTGATCCGGGTAAACTGTCCGGGGGAATCTATATGATACGCCTGACATATGAAAACAGTGTTGAAATAAAAATGATAATAGTGGAATGAACCGTGTACCATTGGTCATAGCATGTCTCCTGCTTGGATGCACACTGACTCTGAACGGACAGATTGTGAAGAGTGCAGGTTTAAAGGCCGGTATATCACTGGCCAATCAAAGACATCTTATCGATATTATCGACTATACCCTTGAAACCGAATTGATTGCAGGTCCGGTAGTAACTTTGTTTTCAGAATTCTACAGGGGTACACACCTGGGTGTACAGGCTGATCTCTCATACGTGGCAAGGGGAAGCAAAACCTCGGTGGAATCGGTTACGGTCAACCACCTTAAAAATGACCTTATTAATGTAAATGAGGGAGATCCGAAGGTATCCAGATTCAATTACATGTCGCTGTCACCGGTAGTCCGTTACAGGATCGGGGAGGGGGCTGTGACACCTTATCTTTTGCTCGGACCCCGTTTTGACCTCCTGATAAAGTATGAAACAGAATCGGAATATCCCCTTGAGGAGCAAAACAGTTTTATCCTGGGTCTTAGCGGGGGCGCAGGCTTTGAGTTGAGTATGGGGAAGCTGGGTCTGCTGACAGAGTTGCAGTTCCAGCCCGATCTCAGTCCGGTTACCAATCGGGATCCTCTGCTTATAAACAATAATTGCCTGTTATTCTCGGTGGGGATAAGGTATATGAACGCCCGGTAATACAGAACCTGACCTGCAACCTCAATAACCGGACATGGTTCAGGATACAGATTTCCTTTCTAACCTGATATTCCCGAAGTAGTTGATAATCTTTCCGAGCAGATCAAAATATAGGGTCAGGTAGAGGAAGACAGTGGTCAGCCAAATCACCAGCATATTGAACCAGAGGGTGTCTATGGTAACTCTTCCAACCTTCTTAAACGGGGCATAAAGTTGGGCCCTGCCTATATTTGATGTGGGTTCCATAAAGACAGGCTCATATTTTCTGATCAGCAGATGATCTTTCTCAATGATCTTTTCCAGGTCGGCCCTGTTAAGCAATATATCCGACAACTTACTATTTTCATGAGCATTCCTGAAAGAAGTATAGGCCTCAAGTCCCCCCGACTCGGCAATTAGATCTTTCTTGATTCTGTCTTTTTGTTTCCTGGCCTCCTGGACCTTCCCCAGGAACAGGGACCCGAGTGCCTTTAGATATGCTTTTGTTTCTGAAGCGACCGATTCGTCAAAGGATTGAAGATTTAGTTTGTCGCCGGATGCATAATCAATTTCAGGTACTATGGTTTGGAGATATGCAGTCTGTTCCCTGAGCAGCCTGAGATTGGATAAAATCTGTTCCCTGTTCTTTGCCTGAATCATATAATACATGGTTTCATCAACTTTTGACTGAAGTGTTGTGACCAGGAAACTCTCAAGATAATAGTTATCACTAATCTCCTTATCAATGTCATAGAAGCTCTTGTTGAAGGCAT
>CAZIAU010000685.1:0-2261 GCA_964536755.1 uncultured Bacteroides sp.
TCTATGGATGGGTGATTCTCGTGGCAGGTACAATAGGGATCCTGATGAGCATACCCGGACAGACCATGGGGGTATCTGTTTTCACCGAGAACCTGCTGGCCGACCTGGATATTCAAAGGAATAACCTGAGCCTGGCATACCTGGTCGGGACACTGGGATCGGGATTGCTCATTACCAGGGCAGGTAAATTCTATGACAGGTATGGTGCAAGGATCATGGCATTTATCTCCGGAGTTATGCTTGGATTTATGCTCGTCTATCTGACAAGGATTGACCGGGTGGTGAATACTCTCTATGAATGGAACCGGATTTCCCCTATGCTGGCAACCTTTCTGATGCTGGCGGTCGGATTCTGGGGAATACGTTTTTTCGGACAGGGGCTGCTCACCATGGTATCAAGGAATATGGTGATGAAGTGGTTCAACAGGCGTAGAGGAATGGCCAATGCTGTGCTTGGGATATTCACGGCGCTGGGCTTTTCCGTTGCACCTAAAATACTTAATCAGTTTATTGAGGCCCTGGAATGGAAGGGAGCATGGATCCTCATGGCTATCATAGTAGGATTATTCTTTGCCCTTTTTGTACTTCTGTTTTACAGGGATAATCCTGAAGATTGCGGATGTGTAGCAGATGGGAAGAAACTGGCCGGAAAAAACAGCAAAAGGCCTCCCAGTCTGCCGGAACGGGATTTCACTCTTTCCGAAGCAAGGAAAACTCCGGCCTTCTGGGCCTTTACACTGGCTCTTTCGCTTTCGGCTCTTTTTATCAGCGGGCTCACCTTTCATGTTGTTTCGGTATTTGAATCCACCGGATTGACCAGTGCCATGGCACTGGGTATTTTTATCCCCACCTCGGTCATTGCAGTAATTATTCAGTTTGCATGTGGATATGCAAGTGATTATATAAAATTGAAGTATCTGCTGCTCCTGTTTATAACCGGACTGCTCACATCAACCTTTGGACTTATAATTTTAGGTGACCGGGAAATTGCCTACTGGCTTATCATAGCGGGCAATGGAGTTATCTGGGGACTGTGGACAGTGCTGATCGGGGTGACCTGGCCCAGGTTTTACGGATTGAAACACCTGGGGGCCATTTCAGGATTTTCTTTGAGCTGGACCGTAATCGGTTCTGCGTTCGGCCCTTACCTGTTCAGCCTGTCGCTGAGATATTCCGGTAATTATGTACTGATAGGTTGGATATGCCTGGTATTTTCGGCCCTTCTCTTTATCTATGCTTTTAAAGCAGATAATCCCGGTGAGAATGCATTGGATATTAAAAATTAAACTAACGTGAAAAAGAAAATTGTTTTGTATTTATTCGCTGTGTTATTTTTATGCTTTGATGTTGAAAGTATTCCGCTTTTGGGAAAGGTGAAGGAACCAACTGTAATTCCAACATACGAGTGTGCTGGAATTTACTGGAAAACGGAAGAAAGCGGTTCTTGCGATATAAGATACAGGGAACCTGGAAATGAATGGATAGATGGCCTGGAACCTGTATATGATAAGAACGATGAAGAATACAGGGGAAGTATTGTCGGGCTCCGTCCAAATACATCTTATCAGGTAGAATTGGTTTCCGGATCTTCGAAAGTACGGACGGATTTTAAAACAAGAGACGACAATTTCCCGGTTGGGAAGATCACCGAATTACCCTCAGGTGAATCTGACCGGACCTATGTAATTACCGAAGCCGGTACTCCTGAAGCCTATCATCTTATTACTGTAGCTTCAAACTCGAAATCTGTCCTTAATCTTAAAAATGTATCTGACTACGGAATCGAGATAGATGCTGATTATGTGATTGTAAGAGGAATTGAGATCAGGAATGCAGCCGTGCATGGGATAATAATCAGAGGAAACAGGCACGATGTAGTGATAGAACAATGTTATATCACATTCTGGGGAAGGATCGGGGGACCAAAGACTTATGGCAACCTGGAAGGCGGCAATGACAGTGGTATTTTTGCAGAACGGGGGACCGGAAATCTAACCATACAGCGCAACCTGATAGAGGAACCGAGGGGAGCCTCCAACGATTGGGAAACCGGACATCCGGTCGGGCCACAAGGAATTACAATCTGGGAGAGTACCGGCGGGAATGTGATCCGTTATAACGATATTATCTCCACAGAAGATCATGGTTACAACGATGGCATCGGGGGAGGGGGTAATTTCTCCTTTACCGGGAATATGAATAAAGATGCAGATATTTACGGGAATATAATACGGAATATATGGGATGATGCTATTGAATGC
>CAZIAU010000686.1:0-2260 GCA_964536755.1 uncultured Bacteroides sp.
AAGTTTACAAAATCAAGAAGTTGCATCGCCTCTCCCGCTATTCCACCATATACTCTATATCCGGAAATATTGTTACCCCAGCCTTCATATTCTGTCCAGGTGATTAAGTTAGCCGGATTACACGGGATGAACTGGGTGGTAATCAGTACGGCCCGGTGTTCGTTATCTTCCAGAAGACTCTCATTTCCAAGACTGTCTTCAGCGGTAACCGTATATGCCAGGTTTTCCAGTCCGCCACCCAGATATTTATATTCCAGCACATTTGAGGTAACAGTCGCTATTTTGTGTCCGGTACGGTTAATAACATTGTAAATATGATACCATTCGATATTATCGTCTGTACTGGCTTCCCACTGGATCAGTACCCCGTTGTCGGCAGTGTCAACTGTAACACGGATTATATCTGGCTTGTCAGGAAGATCCTCCTGTGAATAACCGTTAAAAGGAAAGAAAAATGAAATAACCAGTATTACTGCCGGACCCAGAATCCTTCCATATTTTTGTGCCCCAGTCATATAAAGTTAAACGCTTATCCGGGATCATTGTTGCTGCTGAATCTCAGATCAAAGATAATACATTCTATTTTCAGCAATCCACTTTGTACTGATCTCTAAAATATTAATTTTGTCATGCAATGTCTGAAAATCGATTCCTTAATAAGGTCAATAAATTTAAAATCAGGTATTTATCAGGTCACAGGTTCCTCTATTTCTTAGCTGTAATCATTGGTCTTGGTGTTGGCCTTGGGGCTGTCATCATAAAAAACCTTGTGCACTTTATACGTGAAGGACTGGAAAATGGTTTCCATGGGGAAACCAGCAGGTATTTCAACTTCATTTTACCTGTTATCGGAATCCTGCTGGTTATACTGTTTGTTAAATATATCAACAGGCATCCGATCGGGCACGGTATCCCAAATGTATTGTTCTCGATTTCAAAAAATAATGGGATCATGAAGTCCCATAACCTCTATTCAAGTATCATTACAAGTGCACTCACAGTCGGATTTGGCGGATCGGTTGGACTGGAAGGGCCTTCGGTGGCCACAGGAGGAGCAATAGGCTCAAATATTGGCAGGGCATTTAAATTGAGCTATAAAGAGACTACACTGCTGATTTCATGTGCATCTGCGGGAGCCATGTCGGCCATTTTCAAAGCCCCCATTGCAGGCATTGTCTTTGCCCTGGAGGTCATTATGCTTGATCTTACCATGTGGGCCATTATTCCGCTTTTGATCTCCTCTGCAACGGCAACTCTCACTTCTTATCTTTTTCTGGGCCAGAACACTCTTTACCCTTTCCAGCTGACAGAAGCATTCCAGATGAACCAGATACATTATTACCTTCTGCTTGGTGCGCTGGTAGGTTTTCTTTCGGTCTACTTTACCAGAAGCTATATCTATATAACTAACTTCTTTGAGAAATTTGAAAATCCCTGGAAAAGACTTTTAACAGCCGGGGGATTGCTGGGAGTCATCATCTTTCTGTTCCCACCTCTCTACGGAGAGGGTTACGATATGATCAACCTGGGATTGAGGGGAGAATACCTACATCTTTTTGACGGGACATTTTTTGAAGGGTGGGACCATACCTTTATCCTTATTGTCATTTACATCCTGCTCATTATCGGGTTAAAAGTGGTAGCCACAACACTGACATTTGCAGCGGGGGGGATCGGGGGGGTCTTTGCACCGACACTTTTTATGGGAGCCAACATGGGATTGCTGTTCGGACTGGCCCTGAACCAGATCGGAATTGAAGTTTCTGTCAGCAATATGGCTCTTGTTGGCATGGCAGGCATGATCGCAGGGGTGATTCATGCACCTCTGACAGCCATATTCCTGATCGCTGAGATCACCGGGGGATATGAACTTTTCTTTCCACTGATGCTGGCCTCCACCATATCGTACGGTACGACCCGGTATTTCGTAAAAAATTCAGTATATACTTTCCAGCTGGCAAACAGGGGTGAACTAATGACACACGATAAGGACCGGAATATACTGTTAATGATGAAGGTGTCAGAGCTGATCGAAACAAACTTCAGTACGGTCCGTTCCGATGATAAACTGAGAGACCTGATCAAGGTGATCACTAAATCGAGCAGGAACATATTCCCGGTAGTGGATGGGCAGAATAACCTGGAGGGTATAGTGAAGCTGGATGATATCAGGCATATCATGTTCAACCAGGAAATGTATGACACAACCACCATTCGTGATCTGATGATCAGCCCGGAATGGACCATTGAGAGTACGGAT
>CAZIAU010000687.1:0-2257 GCA_964536755.1 uncultured Bacteroides sp.
GGTCTTGACAAATTCAACGTTCAGCTCGCTGCAGATCTCACATAACCTGATCTTATAACTGTCCTCCGGCAGGAAATCGTTTTCAAAGATGACTTTCAGGACTGCACCATTCCTTTTCGTGACTTCAGCTATGGAAGCAATTTCATCGGTCACATAGGGCCAGTCCCCGGAAAGTACCTTCCCCGTGTTTACCACCATGTCGATCTCCACAGCTCCGTCCTTCAGTGCTTTTTCGGTTTCATACACCTTCACATCCACCCTGCTGCTCCCGTGCGGGAACCCTACTACCGTACCTACTTTGACATCGGTTCCATCAAGGATCCCGGCAGCCATCTTAACAGCATAGGGCTTGATACAGACCGACGCCACATGATATCTTGCAGCAAGTTCACACCCTTCCCTGAGTAACTGATCATCCATGGTGGGATGCAAAAGCGAATGGTCGATCATTTTTGCAATTTCCAGTTTCGATACTGGTTTCATAGGAGCGTTTTCTAAGGATTAACTATTATAGTGAATTATCTTCTCTTCTGGTAATTTTTTAGTGTTGTATTCTTTGTACTGGCTTTCCATTTCCGGAACTGCTCCTCCATCTCCCCGACCCTGTCGGGAAAATCTTCTGCAAGGTTATTGATTTCGGTAGGGTCCAGTGTCACATTATAGAGGTCCCAATCATTATCCATCCCTTCCCTGACCAGTTTCCATTCTCCGTCCCTGACCGCCTGGCCGTTCCTCCATTCCCAGAAGAGCGGATTACTGCGTGATTCCATCAACCCCGTGAAGGCAGGTACAAGGCTTTCGCCCTGCATGGGAATGACCTCCGAACCATTAAATTGCGAGGGGTATTCTGCCCCGGTAATGTCCACAAATGTGGCCATAATATCAATAAAGTGGCCCGGGAACCTGCTGATACTGCCCGGTTCTATCTTTCCCGGCCAGCAGGCGATCAGCGGTGTGTTGATCCCACCCTCGTAGCTGAAGTTCTTATAGAAACGAAATGGTGTGTTTGAGACATTCGCCCAGTTGCGTCCCAACGACGACCATAATGTCATGGAACCGATCTCACCGTAGTCATCTTCGATCCTTACCATCTCCGCAGAGGCTCCGTTATCAGATACGAACATGATCAGTGTATTCTCCATCCTGCCGGTCTCCCCGAGCTTCTCCAGGATCCGTCCGATATTCTGATCCAGCCGGTCGATCATCGCCGCGTATACCTCCATCTTCCTTGTTTCCTCCTCCCTGAGTTCCACGGGAAGTGAATCCCAATCCGGATAAGCCGGTTCGGATAAACGATAAGTAGAATCTATCAGTCCCATCCCAATCTGTTTCCTGTAGCGAGCCTTCCTGATCGCTTCATATCCCGAATCGTACATCCGCCTATATTTCTGAATATCTTCCGGCCATGCCATCAGCGGATCGTGCGGAGCCGTATAGGCCAGGTAGAGGAAAACAGGCCGGTCATCTACTGCATAATCGTCCAGCCACTCCACAGCATAATTGGTAAAATAATCTGTGGTGTAAAAATCTTTATTTTCAGGCGTATAGGGCTCAAACATCAAACTGTCGATACACCATGCCCTGATCCTTTTATTCCCAGGCCGCCCCTTACGTGCAGGGGCCCCCTCCCCGGGACGCTGCTCGCCCGGATTAAAGTAATTGCAGGCACCATCCTTGAGCCCGTAGTAATGATCAAATCCCCTGTAAAAGGGATTTTCAAATCCGTGATGCTTACCCGACCAGAGTGTGATGTAACCGGCTTTTCTCAGCACTTCTCCCAGGGTGACAGAATTTTTCAGGGGTTGAGTGAAATTCCGGTCGTAACCACTCTGCTGGGCATATATTCCGGTTAGCAGGCATGCCCTGGAAGGGAAACATTTGGATGTATTGTGGAACTGGGTAAACCGCATTCCCTGCGATGCAAGCCGGTCAATATTGGGAGTGGAGACCTCACTCCCGTAAGAACCCAGATCTGACCAGCCCATATCATCGGCACTGATCAGGATAATGTTTGGGAGTCGCTGTTCCTGTTTGCACCCGGTGAGGGTCAGCAGCAAAATTACCGCCGAAAGTAGGTTACGCATAACGTTTGGTTTTCTCTGATGAAGCGTCCATAACAAAAATTAAGAACGAATTAAGCAAAAATTAACCGAGGTCTTTTCATCTTTTGATGAATTTTCCCATGGCTAATCCATCAATATGTAACAGATATATGCCCGGGCTCAAAATCTGCAGGGTCCACATCCCTTAAACACCT
>CAZIAU010000688.1:0-2248 GCA_964536755.1 uncultured Bacteroides sp.
AGTGGCGGTGAATGTGGCGGTGGGATCCGAAGGCAGTGACCGGGTAATGTGTATGATCAGTTCGTTCTCCTTTTTTGTGTCCAGGATCTCGACTTTCTCACTGTCGCTGGTGATTGATCCGCGGTCCCCGATCTGGCCGCCACTTTCTGCGTAGAATGGTGTGACATTGAAGACCAGGTGGTAGCTTACCCGTTTCTTGCTGGTCACTTTCCGGTATCGGGTGATCTTTACCTCGGTGCTGAGCCTGTCGTAGCCAACGAATTCTTCATGGTCCTCTTCACCGGTCAGCAGCAGGGTCCAGTCCCCCGATTCCGTCTCCGCGGCCTTTTTCGACCGCTGTTTCTGGGCCTCCATCTGCCTCGCAAAGCCTTCCCGGTCCACCTCCATATTCTTTTCTGAAAGGATAAGCTCTGTCAGGTCCAGGGGGAATCCGTAGGTGTCATAGAGCTCGAAGGCCTGCTCGCCGGCAATGACGGAGCTCTGATCCTTATCTGCCTTTTCTATGATCTGGTCCAGCAGTCGGATACCCGTATCCAGGGTGGAGAGGAAGGAGCTCTCCTCCTCCCTGATCACACGCCCGATCAGTTCCTGCTGCGCAGCCAGCTCCGGGAAGGTTTCTCCCATGACTTCAACCAGGACCGGCACAAGGTTATGGATGAAAGGTTCTTTCTGGTCCAGGTAGGTAAATCCATAACGCACTGCTCTGCGAAGGATACGCCGGATCACA
Organism: uncultured Bacteroides sp.; assembly: GCA_964536755.1. Classification (GTDB taxonomy): domain Bacteria; phylum Bacteroidota; class Bacteroidia; order Bacteroidales. The sequence goes on from CAZIAU010000688.1 coordinate 728, forward strand.
TAACCGGCCTTGTTGTTGGAGGGCAGCTGTCCGTCAGCAATGGAGAAGGAGATCGCCCTGAGATGGTCTGCCACCACCCGCATGGCCACGTCGGAAGAGATGTCCGCACCGTATGAGATGCCCGAAATCCTGCCGATCTCAGCTATAATGGGCTGGAAGAGGTCGGTATCGTAGTTGGATTTCTTGCCCTGCAGGGCCATGCAAAGCCGCTCAAATCCCATTCCTGTATCCACATGCTTTTCAGGAAGGTTCACCAGTTCCCCGCTCGAAAGGCGGTTATACTGGATGAATACAAGGTTCCAGATCTCGATAACGAGCGGATGGTCCCTGTTCACCAGTTCTGCTCCGGGTACTTTCTTTCTCTCCGGATCATCCCGGAGGTCAAGGTGTATCTCGGAACAGGGCCCGCACGGACCCGTATCGCCCATTTCCCAGAAGTTGTCTTTTTTCGAACCGTCAAGGATCCGCCCGGGAGGGAGGGATCTGCTCCAGTGGTCATAGACCTCCTGGTCCCGGTCAAGTCCCTCATCCCGATCGCCTTCGAATACCGTGGCATAGAGGCGCTCCGGATCCAGTTTCATGCGGCCGGTAAGAAACTCCCACGCCCATGAGATGGCCTCCTTCTTGAAATAGTCCCCGAAAGACCAGTTCCCCAGCATCTCGAACATGGTATGATGATAGGTATCATGTCCCACCTCCTCAAGGTCATTGTGCTTCCCGGTTACACGCAGGCATTTCTGAGTATCGGTTATCCTTCTGTGGTCGGGTTTCCGGTTTCCAAGGAAATAATCCTTGAACTGGTTCATCCCTGCATTGGTGAACATGAGTGTCGGATCGTTCTTCAGGACCATAGGAGCGGACTCTATTTCCTGATGTTTCTTATCCCTGAAAAAATCTATGAAAGATCTCCGGATCTCCTGTGAAGTCATTTATGCAGTGATTATTAATTTTGTAAAAAATGTAACCCGGAACTGAAAGTTACGTAAAAAAAACCTAAACGCTGCAAAAATAATTTTTTTGACTAATAGTTGGGATATTAAGCGTCGTTTTTTATTTTTAGCCTTTGGAATGGTAAACATGTTTGGAAAGAAATACTTCATCAACCCTGAAACGCTTCGTATTGAGCGTGTTAGACTGTCTCCAAAGCAGCGTTTGCGTTATTCGTTCTTTATCAGCCTGGGATTGATCGCCCTGGCTGTTCTCCTGAGGTTTGGTTTCGAAAGGTATTACCCGACTCCCCGCCAGCTGATGTACGAACGCAATAATGCTGAGTTGAGGTCCGATTATGTAGCTCTTAACACTGAGCTCCTGAAGGTGGAATCGAACCTGGCAGAATTGAGGAACAGGGATGACCGCTTCTACAGGTCCATTCTGAGCCTGGATCCTGTACCTTCATCCATACGTGAAGCGGGGACCGGTGGATCAGAGCCTTATTCCCGGTTGAGGAACCTGAGGGAGCCCGAAGTGGTGATGAATGTGTCACAGCGCATTGACAAGATATCAAACCGGATGCAGATCCAG
>CAZIAU010000689.1:0-2246 GCA_964536755.1 uncultured Bacteroides sp.
AGGAATGGTCCGCTGAATTCGGGTTCTGTTTCAGACAGGTAACAAACATCGATCATGCCCTTCTCATCCAAATCCTTTATTTCCTTAGAGAGCATGGAGTCTGTTTCCCGGAAATTATCGGACTGATAGGTTTCCTTTCCGTATCTGATCCGGGCTGCAGTGATTTCAGGATATTGCATGGCAGCCTGCAACAAACTGATAATACTATTGAATAAATCTGGCAGGGTAATACCAGGTATGTTGATGAGCTCCTCGATTCCATAAAGGCAGTTTAATTCTTTTATCCTCTTTTTCAGATCATTGGTACGTTCCCGTAGTTCTGAATTGACAAATGCATTTTCTTTTGTCAGCATCATGTCATTAAGTGCCAATCCAAGATCCGCCGCAACTTCCAGGAGCAGATCAAGTTCCTCTTCATCATGGATGAACTCTGCATTCTGCTGTATATTCAGGATTCCGAAAACCCTGTTATCATAAACCAGTTTAATAGAATGGTTGCCAAGATTTGTATTTTTATCATACAGCGGGCAATCCTTACACGCTTCTCCGCATATTTCCTGAACAAAAAGGTCTTCCTTTGACATTGCTGACCGGCTGCAGACCGGCCAATTCCCTTTTTCGATGTTCTTATGAAGTTTGGTTGCTCTGGACTTGGGTCCCTGCTGAGCTATATGCAGGGCATTTCCTTCATCATCCACAACAATGATGAAAACATGCTGATAACCTCCTACAGTGTGAAGACTGTCACAAGCTTTCTGGAGCAGTTCCCAAGGTTCCTGCTCTTTAACAATCAGCCTGTTAATTTGACGAATGGCTTCTATCAAAGAATTCAGACGCAGGATCCGTTTGGAACGTTTTTCAACTTCCTGCTCCAGGTTCTTATTTAAAGACTCGAGCTTTTTCTTTGTTTTGAACAGCTCCTGATTCGCTTTTTTAATCTCGGCGGATCTCTTTATGGAGTTTTCAAAGGATGAGAGCAGCAGGTCCAGGATCTGCATCCTGTCGGATGTGATATGGAGTTTTTTTCCGGCAAGGTAAATCTCTGCTCCGGATTCCGCATAAGAATGTTGGCGCAGTTCAATGTTTGTGAAGATATTGTTTACGCGGGATATAAGTTCCTTTTCATTAAAGGGCTTAGTAATAATATTATTGGCACCACAATTCAATCCCCTGATGATATCCGTTGGTTCGGTGAGTGATGTGAGCAAGATGACCGGTATATCTTTTAATGCTTCATCAGATTTAACACGTTCACAAAGCTCATAGCCATCCATCGCGGGCATTAAAATGTCCGAAATGACCATGGTGGGTCTGTTGCCCTTGATGATATCGAGCGCTTCCTGGCCGTTTACACCATGCAGGACACTGTACCCTGCTTTCTGCAGGAAATCTTTAATTGTCCCGGCCTGGATAGTGCTCTCCTCCGCCAGTACGATCAATTTATGGTTTGTGTCCATAATGAATTTTGAGTATCACCTCCCTGACCTGTTCAAACTCGGTGCCCTTGTCAAAAAAATAATCGGCACCCAGTTCCAGACATTTTTTCTTATACTGAACCATTGGGTAGTTTGTCAGAATAACGATTATCATAGAAACATCTTTATCCCTGAGATTCTTCAATAATTCCACACCACTACCATTAGGCATCCGGATATCAAGCAACATTAGATCCGGCTTCAACTCATCAATGAATTTCCAGGCTTCTGTTATAGTACCTGCTTCTGCCACAATGTCAATACCTGGTACACCCGATAACAAAGAAATGATTCTAACGCGCATCAAATCTGAATCATCTACAATTAGAGTTTTCATAAAAATTATTAATTAATGATTAATTCCAGTAATTCAGATTCAATATCAATTGTTTCAGAAATTGAATTCTCATAATAAATCTTTGATGCTAGTTACTGATATCCCTTCAATCAGATTGTAGGCAGACCGATGAATTTTTTATAGGCAGAAAAGTAACTGCTAGTAAGGATTTAGGAGATGCTTTGTAGTTGTTTGAACTACGAGGTAAAGGTAGTCTTTGGGCTCTAATCAATCAATCCCTCTTTTAAGGCATATCTGATCAGCTCAGTATTACTCTTCATTTTCATTTTCTCGAGGATCCTGCTCCTGTAAGTGCTGACGGTTTTTTCACTTATAAATAACTCATCAGCTATGATTTTTGCATTCTTCCCTTCGGCGATCTTGCAAAGAACTTCATATTCCCTGTTTGACAGCCAGTGATGCAAGGGCTTATC
>CAZIAU010000690.1:0-2243 GCA_964536755.1 uncultured Bacteroides sp.
TCAACGGTCCCATTGAACAGATGATCTCATTTTTCCACCGGGCACAGGATGCCAAGATCAGTCTGGAAAGACTGGGTGAGATCCATGAAACGGAAGATGAATACCAGAAGGATACCGGTGTAACTGTTCTTCCGTCCATTGACAGGATAAGTGTTTACAATCTTGAATTCAGTTATCCGGGGGCAATTGCAAGGAGTGTGCTTGAAGAGATAAATATAACCCTGAAAAAGGATTCGGTTACTGCTGTTGTGGGTATAAGCGGAAGCGGAAAAACCACCCTGATAAAATTGCTTCTCGGATTTTATCCGCCAGTAAAAGGTGAGATCCGAATTGGTGATATGAACATACAGATGATGAACCCGGACCTGTGGAGAAGAGAGTGCGGGGTAGTTATGCAGGATGGTTTTATTTTTTCCGATACCATTGCTAAAAACATTGCGATGGGAGAACACGAGATCAAGCCGGACCAGTTGCTCTATGCGGCCCGCATGGCATGTATCGATGATTTCATTGATCAGCTCCCACTGGGATATAACACTAAAATAGGTCAGGAGGGACTGACCCTGAGTGGTGGTGAGGAGCAGCGCGTCCTGATCGCCAGGGCCATTTACAAGAATCCCCAGTTCCTTTTCCTGGATGAAGGAACCAGTGCTCTTGACGCCAACAATGAAAGAAGGATCATGGAAAATCTTCAGTTGGTTTTTAAAGGCAAGACAGTGGTTATAGTGGCTCACCGGCTGAGTACAGTTAAAAATGCTGACCAGATCATTGTTCTTGACAGGGGAAGGATCGTGGAAGAGGGTAAACACAATGCTCTGATCGCCCGCAAAGGCCACTATTTTAACCTGGTCAGGAATCAGCTGGAACTTGGCAATTAAACCGGCTCAACGATCATAACAAAACCACCACCTTCTTCCATAGGTATAATGATATCTTCACCTTTCTCAACCTGAAAAGTGCTTTTCTCAAGATGGGATGGAAATTCACCTGAATCCCTCGCATCCTGCCAGAGTGTGGCCCGGTAGAGTCCGGCATTAAGAAAATCAAGCTCGAATTTTGCTTCACCGGAATCCTCGCTGGTCATACCTCCCATGAACCAGGTGTTGCCACTTCGTCTCGCCAGTATAATATCCTCTCCGGGGTAACCTCCCACATACCTGGTTTCGCTCCAGGTTGTCGGAACAAGCTTCATAAAATCGGTCCCCGGCTGATTCCTGTAATTATAGGGTGAGTCACATATAACAGTAAAAGCACTTTCGTAAACCACCAGCATTGCCAGCTGGTGACAACGGGTTCCCATGACATAAGGATTGGGTTCATCGTGCCCGACTATTATGAAATCTTCCTGTGCGATGTGATGAAATCCCCCGGGGGTGAAGTCCATCTCTCCCAACAGGCCCCTGGTATAGGGTAAAACTACTGTATGCCTCGGAGTGACCAGGTCGGACCATTTTGTAAACTCATTTCCAAGTACTCCTTCCCTGGTGATCATGTTGGGAAGTGTACGTGACACGCCTGTTGGTTTATAAGCACCGTGAAAATCGATCACGAGATGGTGTTCGGCTGCCTTCCGGGCCACTTTATGGTACCAGTTCACCATATCCTGGTCGTCGCAGTCCATAAAATCTACCTTGATACCTGCCACTCCCCACTCTTCGTATAGGGCCATGGCTTCTTCCATCTGCCTGTCCAGGTGGGCGGACAGAACCCAGAGGATGATATCCACATCCCTTTCATTGGCGTAATTAATAATGCCCTTAATATCCACCTCATCAATCGGTGTGGTAATATCGGCATCCGGATTTGGGATCCTGCTTCCTTCCGGACTGAATACGGTTCCGTACCATGTCCAGTCCACAATCATATACTCCCAGTCCATTTCATCGGCCAGGTCCACAAAATATTTCATGGTAGCAGTATTCATGCCCAGCTCAAATCCGGCATCCGGACCATAATCGCCCGACCACCAGCGGTCCCAGGCAGAAACTCCTGGTTTGATCCAGCTTACATCCTCATATTCCGGGGGATCATTCAGACTGGCGATTATATTGGACTCTATCAGATCGCCCGGATCATCACCGACCATAATCACTCTCCAGGGAGATTCCCCGGGGGAGCTGCCTTCCACCCTTACTTCCGGATCTCTTTTCAGAGGGGCCAGGGAGGAAACAAGGGAAGCTTCCCCGGTGGTATCCACCCTGAAATAGAGCCCTGCCCAATCAGTCAGGTCAGCCTCGGTGATC
>CAZIAU010000691.1:0-1598 GCA_964536755.1 uncultured Bacteroides sp.
TTCCCCTGAACCGTATTATAGATCTCATTCCAGGTCAGCATCGGATATTCATTCTGGTTCAGTATCTCCCGGGGCTGGTCTATCTGGTACCCGGCCTGTTTCTGGTAATCCGGTTTAAGCAACGGATCGCCCCTTTCTATTATCTTATCTTTTGAAAATGCCCATGCATAGCTGGCCCAGTAATTCAGCCCCCTGGAAGTGGTATGGGTAAAATGAGCTTCAAATTCCCAGCCGTGCATATCCACCTGGCCGATATTTGCCGATACCGGGTTAACACCGATATAATTTGGAATAACCCTTTCATTTCCGGTTACAAAGATATTTGTCCGTTGTTCTGTAAAATAATCGAAGGTGAACCTCAGCTGGTTCTGGAAGAACCCTGTCTCAATCCCCAGATCCCTTTTATGGGAGGTTTCCCAGTGGATGTCAGGATTGGGAATTACCCCTTCATAACGGAACGGGTAGGCGTTCTGCAGATATGGATAACCAAAACGCATTAAGGTCTCGGAAGTGGAGGAGGTAGTGGGCGGTTCAACAACCCAGCTGCCAATATACTGCCAGCGTGCTATGCCCTCATCGCTGCCGACAACTCCGTCGGAATACCTGATTTTCAGGTTGTTCATTACAGAACTGATCGGTTCAAAGAACTTTTCATTGGAGATCACCCAGCCTGCCGCCATGGAAGGAAAGAAACCGAAGCGGTAATCCCTCGAAAATTTCTCAGATCCGTTGTATGCCCCGTTAAATTCGAGAAGGTACCTCCTGTCATATCCGTAGGTAACCCTTCCCACCCAGTCTTCCCTGTAACTGGGAAAGTTATCGCCGCTAGCTCTTTGTTGCCTGTTCATAAGGGCCAGTGCAGTCACCGAGTGTTTCCCGAAATCCCTCGCATAGTTAAGGGACAACTGGTAAAACAGCGACCTGTATACGCTGCTGCTGGCACTTTCAGCCTCATACCCGTTGGGAAGCTCCACATAATCATATCCTGTATTGGAGAGTTCCTCCGGGTACTTGTAAACCGTATATTTCTCCTCGAGCTCCGTGATCTCCTCATCGGACATATCATCGCTAATCTCATAAACTATCAACGGGGATATCCATTTGGTAAGTTTTCCGTGCCCCTCCACATTCATACCCGCTGAACTCATGGTATTATCGTAGGATAATTTTGCATTGAACGAGAGCCCTTTTGTGATAAAATCCAGTTTTTGGTCAAGCATAAAATCGGTGGTTACATTAGTGGTTTTATATACATCTACACCATAAAAATTAAACGCATAAATACCGTTGCTGAACTTTTCATATAATGCATAATCGGCCCAGGTCCCGTCGGAATATTGTGGCGGCCAAAGGTCCGGAGGTGCAGAATAGAGGTAGGGCCATCCCCTGAATTTATCCCCGCCCGGTCGCTTTGAAATGGAATAATAACCTGAAAGATTTGCGCTGAACCTTGTGGTGGGTGTGATATCAAAATCTGTATTGCTTCTGAAATTGACACGGTCGAATGCGAAACTGGGATTGTATCCCTGGCCGTAATCACCAATATTCAGGATATCACCTTCATTCAGATAGGCAAGCGACCCGAAATATTTTACGAT
>CAZIAU010000691.1:1608-2241 GCA_964536755.1 uncultured Bacteroides sp.
TGTTAGATTCGCAGTGCTTGACGGGGACAAAGTACGCTCTGTGCATTTTGACAGGATCCGTACCAAAGGAGCATTGTATGAGGGGGATAATCAATGGATAGCATTACGGAAGAAATATTTTACGATCTTTGTCCCCCCGGTCAGGGTCATATTCACATTTTTATCATAGGCAAAATCTTTTGTGAACTCCTCCACCCAGTCAACATCGGGAAAATATTCAGGATATTCCTGTGATTTATAGAGTTCGAGCCAGCTTTCAGGGACAATACTATTCCAGGAGGATTCCCAGATTGGCAATTCGTTGAGTATGGCATAATTCTTCATCAGGTTCGCGATGTAGGATCCTTCCCTCTCGGGGATCCTGGAAATGGTTTTTGCGGTCATGGTCGCATCAATACTCAGTTTTGCCTTGCCCTCACTTCCCCGAAGTGTGGTGATCAGAATTACCCCGTTGGCCCCTTTAACCCCGAATACAGCCGTGGCCGAGGCATCCTTCAGCACCGAAATACTGGCAACCTCGTAGGGGTTGACATCATTCAACGGCCGTTCCACCCCGTCAACCAGTACCAGGGGCTCTGCGCTGTTCCAGGTTTTTTTACCCCTGATGAACAGAAGCGCATAGTCATCATCTTC
>CAZIAU010000692.1:0-2239 GCA_964536755.1 uncultured Bacteroides sp.
ACTATTGCAAAGTTCTACTTGCAATCAGGACAAATTCCCTGATCAGTGCTGTTTAATAATCAGCTTCTCATGGTAAATCCTGCCGGAAGCAACGATCTCAACCAGGAATATTCCCGGAGGGATTTCACTGATTTCTATTTCACTGCCGGATGAAACCGAGATATATTCCCTGATTAATTCTCCGGACATGCTATAGATCCGTATCTTTTCGGGTTGCTTACGATGCCCCTCTGTTCGGATGATAATTTGACCATATGCAGGATTCGGATAGATAGTCCATGGTGTTTGCAAATTATTGTCGATCCCTGTTTGCTCTTCTTCAGCCGTGAGCTTATAAACCCTTCCACTGGAAATGCCGGCCATATAGATCTCTCCATTCTGGTCCTCACCAAAAGTACTGAAGTTATTCCCTGGGAATTGCCCATGTTTTGTCAGCACCCACTGTCCGGAGCTGTCATGAAGGGAATAGAGCATGTCGTTGCAATAATCAGTGAAAAAATAATAACCGTCAAGAGAAGGGAATTCCATTCCCCTGTATACATACCCACCTGTCACTGAACACCCGTTATCCGTGCTATGATAATACTGGTAAAGAGGGAACTGATAATCACCTTCAGGGTGGCAATTTTCTGTATTATATGTTTCTACACCCTCATAACAATGCCAGCCGAAATTCATTCCTGCACCGCTACCCGAGGGAATGAAATTTACTTCCTCAATTTTATTTTGACCTACATCGGCGATCCACATATCACCTGTTTCCCTGTCGAAACTGAAACGCCAGGGATTCCTGAGTCCGCTGGCCCAGATCTCATTTGCAATTTCCGGATCTTCAATATACGGATTCCCGGACGGGATGGAATAGGGCGACCCGTTATCAACGTCAATACGTAACACTTTTCCCAGTAGTGAAGACATATCCTGAGCATTATTCTCGGGATCTCCGGACGATCCTCCATCACCTGATCCAATGTACAGGTAGCTGTCCGCACCAAATTTCAGGTCACCACCATTATGATTTTGATAGGGTTGATCTATGCTGAGAATCTCTTCCCTGGTTTCAGCAACCGCAATATCGGGATTTGTATCAAAGACCGTGAACCTGGTGATCACGGTATTCCCGTCAAGATTCGTGTAGTTCACGAAAAAATAACCATTCTCGGTAAAGCCAGGATGAAAAGCCAGCCCGAGCAGTCCGCGTTCTCCGCCGGCGGTAATGAGCCCCGAAATATCCAGGAAGGGTGTTGGATTAACTGTTCCGTCTCCGTGGATGATCCGGATCGAACCGCCGCGTTCCACTACAAAGAGACGCGCATCCCCTCCGGTATTGGCAATGGCGACCGGGTTGGAAAATCCTTCTGCATATAAAACAGGTGTAACCTGTCCAATTCCATGCAATGAAAAAACCATTAAAATGATTACTGCCAACCATGTAATATGTTTTACTCCCATGGGATTCCCCAGCTGCATTTGTATATCCATAAGCTCGAAGAATTCGTTCATACTCAATAGACCTGTAGTAAAACCCCTGGATATGTGATTTGTTTGGAGGTAGTTCTTTAATCTTCACTTTCTGTGGATCAGAATGTCCTTGTTTATTTAAATATTTATCCCAACAAAAAACCAACCCGGAATGATCACAGAACTGGATACATTTATCCAAGAAGCCACCCGGATGGACCCGGCTTTTCGTATTTACCCGGATGTTTTTGAGTTTACCCATGGACTTAAGGAGACAAGCTCAAGACTGGAAGACGCAAACCGCCAAAATAGTGAAAAAGATCCGCACTGAATATGCCATTATTACTACGGGAACTCCACTTGAGAATCGCATTGAAGAACTGCACCCAATCGTTGAATACCTCGACATGTATAACCTGGGACCTCTTTTTCGCTTTCTGAATAATCACCAGGTCCTGGATGAAAACGGGAAAATGACCGGCTACAGGGATATATGTTTTAACACGATTTACGAATCTGTTTTTAGTTTTTTGTCCAGCTGTTTAAGGGTCAATACACTCCCGTCAACCTCAGGACGGCTATTTCCAAACCTTATGTAGATAATGAATGTATCTTCCATTTAGAATTCGTAACTTCTGCTTGTGATTTTATAATCATATGGTTAATGATTATAGTATTGAGCTGTTTATTCCTGTTCCTGAAAAACTTAAATTGAATTTCATGAATCTATTATATCAACCAAAATTGATGCGGAAATTATTAATTGTCATCATGACCC
>CAZIAU010000693.1:0-2212 GCA_964536755.1 uncultured Bacteroides sp.
TTTATCGCCATCGGATTTTCCAGCATGGTATCAATAATGGTTTCTATCATACCAGGTATATATTCTTCCAGTGAAATATCCGAATGAAGCATGGCTGCAATGCCGGGCACAAAACTACCAAGGGCATTTCTGAATACTGCTTCAAAAAGCTTATCCTTGCTCCTGAAGTAATAGTTTAAAAGTGTACGGTTGATCCCTGCATCATCGGCAATATCCTGCATGGATGCACCTGCTTTGCCATTTCGGTAGAAGAGTTTTTCAGCCGATTCGATGATCCTCTTTTCAGTTTCAGTGTTTAATACCATACATTGACAATATTGTTATACATATTTGTTTAACTATCTAGTTAAACGCTTTTGTAAAAATACAATTTACATCAATTGAAGTCAAGTTTTTTGGAAGAAAAATTAATCGTATATTTCGCCTTTGAATTTTTCAAAATTCACATCTATATATCGTTGACATATAACTGTTTAATATGAATCGCATAACATTGTTCCTGGTTGCATCAGTTCTAATAACCTCATGTAAGCCCAGGATTGAAAAGGAGATAACCACCCATGAACTGGAAGAACATATTTCTTACCTTGCTTCTGATGAGCTGAAAGGAAGGTATCCGGGCACAGAGGGAGATGTATTGACTCAGAAATATATTACCTCCCAGTTCAAGAAAGCCGGCCTGGTACTTTATGAAAGGAAAGGTCTCCAGTCTTTTGGGATTGTTACCGATATCGAAGCCGGACCATCCAATCATCTTATTTTTAACAACTCAGAACTGGAACTTGACTCCGATTATCGCCCCTTTTCATTCAGTGCAAACGGTGAGGTTGAGGCTGAAGCAATATTTGCCGGGTATGGCTTCCAGATCGACCAGGACTCCCTTAAATGGGATGATTACGGATCGGTGGATGTAAAGGACAAGCTGGTTATGATTCTCAGGGGGGTACCCGGATCAAAAGACGGGACCTCCCCCTATATCAATTTCAGTGAAGACCGGGGGAAAGCCCTGCTGGCAGCCGACCTTGGTGCTTCTGGCGTGATCCTGGTTTCGGGAGATGGAACTGGTCAAAATGATGAACTGGAAGAGCTGAGCGGAAAACAACACCCGGTCAACATACCGGTGATCCATCTCACCCGGACTGCTGCTGATCGGTTCCTTGCAACTGCAGGAGCTGACTCTCTTGGCATACTCGAGGCCAGACTGAGCAAAGAGCTGGTCCCTGCTTCTTTCAGGAGCGGAATGACCATGAGTCTTTCAGTTGACCTGCAACCTGTTAAACTGGAATCTGCCAACACAATATCGACTCTTAAAGGATCGGATCCCTTGCTCAGATCACAATATGTGATAGTGGGAGCTCACCATGATCACCTCGGGATGGGCGGACCCGGTTCCACCTCCAGAGCTCCGGATACTATTGCGGTACATTTTGGGGCCGATGACAATGCATCCGGCGTTGCCGGGGTTCTCGAGATCTCTGAATACCTGGTTTCCGAATCACCTTCCAGGAGCATTCTCTTTTGCACCTTTGGCGCTGAAGAGATGGGCCTGATCGGATCAAAATACCTCACAGAAAACTCACCCGTTGATCTGGACTCCGTACAGGTCATGATCAATCTGGATATGGTGGGCAGGTTAAATGAGGACCGGCAGCTGCAGGTGGGAGGAATAGGCACCTCTCCTGGATTCCGCAATCTGCTTGATTCACTGAACCTCTCCTACGATTTTAGCCTAAAATATTCGAACGAAGGATATGGCCCTTCGGATCATTCATCTTTTTATGCCAAAGATGTCCCGGTACTGTTCGTATCCACAGGTGCCCATCCCGATTACCATACTCCTTCAGATAATGCTGCCTCCATTAATTACGAAGGTGAGCGGGAAGTCCTGAAGTATGTATCTGAGATTGTCGAAACCCTGGCCGATCAACCGGAGAAAATAGCGTTTGACGAGGCTGGACCTAAAGTCCGGGGATCATCGCGGGGCCGTTACGGGGGGATAACCCTGGGACTTATGCCCGATGTTACCTATGATGGAAATGAAGGAATGCCGGTCATGTTTGTAACTGAAGGAAAACCGGCAGCAATCGGCGGAATCCAGAAAGGTGATATAATTGTAGCCATAGAGGGTAAAAGTGTGGGAAATGTATATGATTATATGAGCCGGCTGAATCTCCTGAAAGAGGGCATGGACATTGTTGTGACGGTAAAAAGA
>CAZIAU010000694.1:0-2211 GCA_964536755.1 uncultured Bacteroides sp.
TGAATGGCCGGCCTGATCACATCTGCGTATTAGCTTGAAAAACCAGATAGAAAAGCATCTGCATCCCCTTCAGCAACCATCATCATCCCAAAATTGTTTGGAAGAGTCATCTGAAGTAATGCATCCTCATAGGACATTCCCTTACGCTGACGCATTTTATACAGCTTCTGGGCATATTTTTCGCGAATGGCCTTCATACCCGGCTCTGACTGATCAATAACCTCCACACCTTCCATCTCCAGATGATACTCCTCAATCATTTTTTTAATCATCTGCTTATCACCCAGCAATACAGGATTTGCAATACCTTCATTATAGATGGTCTGTACAGCTTTAAGCATTTTAAAATTGGCTGCTTCACTGAATACCAGTCTTTTGGGATTCTGCTGGGCCTTGGTGTGAACCTCCTGGATAAGCCTGATGCCAATACCCATTCTCTCTTTCAGCATCTCCTTGTATTTATCCCAGTCCTCAATAGAAGTCCGGGCCACACCTGTTTCCATCGCTGCTTTTGCAATAGCCGGAGCCACATGAAATATGAGCCTGGGATCAAGTGGTTTTGGAATGATATAATCCCTTCCAAAATGCAGGTTATCTACTTTATAAGCCTTATTTACTGCTTCAGGCACATCGTCCTTGGTAAGTTCTGCCAGAGCGTAAACTGCGGCAATTTTCATCTCTTCATTGATTGAAGTGGCCCTTACGTCCAGGGCACCCCTGAAAATAAAGGGAAATCCAAGAACATTATTAATCTGGTTAGGGTAATCGGAGCGTCCCGTAGCGAAAATAATATCCTCCCTGGTTGCGACTGCTTTCTCGTATGAAATTTCAGGATTTGGATTTGCCATGGCAAATACAATCGGATCCCGTTTCATAGACCTCAACATATCAGGAGTTAAAATGTCCGCCACAGACAACCCAAGGAATACATCGGCATCCTTAATGATATCTTCAAGAGTATCAGCCTCTGTTTCCCTGACAAATGCCTGCTTATATTTATTCAGGCCTTTACGCCTGGTATTCAGCACACCCTGTGAATCAACCATATATAAATTTTCCTTTTTCACTCCGAGCGATATATAGAGTTTTGCACATGATATGGCAGAGGCACCGGCACCGTTAACCACAACCTTCAGGCTGCCAATCTTTTTATTGACCAGCTCCAGGGCATTGATCAATCCGGCAGAAGAAATAATAGCCGTTCCGTGCTGGTCATCATGAAACACAGGTATATTCAGCCTTGCTTTCAATTTCTCCTCTATTTCAAAGCATTCCGGAGCTTTGATGTCCTCCAGGTTGATACCCCCGAAAGTGGGTGCAATGGCTTTGGCCACCTCAACAAAACCATCTATATCCTGGCGGTCAATTTCAATATCAAATACATCCACGTCAGCAAATATTTTGAACAATAAGCCTTTCCCTTCCATTACCGGCTTTCCCTGCAGAGCACCGATATTGCCCAGTCCAAGGACTGCTGTCCCGTTGGACATCACAGCAACAAGGTTTCCTTTAGCCGTATACTTATAAGCATCTTCCGGATCATCCTTAATGGCCAAACAGGGTTCTGCAACTCCAGGAGAATAAGCCAGCGACAGATCCTGCTGTGTTGAATGAGGTTTGGTTGGTATAACTTCAATTTTCCCTGGTCTTCCACAACTGTGGTATGAAAGGGCCTCTTCGCGTGTTATTTTTGCCATGGTTCAAGTTTTAGTAAAATCACAATCAAAATTAATAAGAGAGATATTCTGTTGGTCTGTAACGTGACCAATAACATGATGTTATTAAGCATTGACATAAATCAATTGGTCAGGTACCTTATTACCTGAAAATGAATCCGTCACGCAATGGGTCTTCCGGATCAAACCAGAATCTGTTTCTTCCCGTAAATGATGATGTGCCTGTAACTATGGGAATAATTGCTTTATGAGGGCCAAAAGTTGTAATGCCCGCCAGCTCAACCTGCATAGTTGTTCCAAGGATACTTTCAATATTCAGTTTCTCCCCCATTCTCAATTCTCCCCGGGAGTAATGAAGAGCAGCACGGGCGCTAACTCCCGATCCCGTGGCGGACCTGTCCACCTCTCCATCGGCAAATATGCAGACATTCCGGCTGTGGCAGGAGGGGTTGAATGATTTTCCTGTAAATATAGTACCGTATAAGAAACTAAGATCATCTTCAAAGGGATGTATGATTTTCTGGTTATTCATTAC
>CAZIAU010000695.1:0-1666 GCA_964536755.1 uncultured Bacteroides sp.
TTACCATGCTCGCCGGATATTACATTACCGATGTCATGGCCCCCCTTAAAGGTTTACTGGAACAGCAACTCACCTGGAATAGCGCCGAATACGGTGTTTTTACCAGTGCCTATGGTTGGTTCAATGTATTCCTGATCATGTTGATCCTTGGGGGGATCGTCCTTGACAGAATGGGGGTCCGTTTTACAGGTGTGGGTGCCGCTTCCGTAATGGTGCTGGGTGCCGGGTTAAAATACTGGGCTGTCTCCACCCATACGCTGGATGGAGTGGTATGGAATATCCTTTGGTTCGATATGAAAGCACAGGTGCTGATGGCTGCCCTGGGATTTGCTATCTTCGGTGTAGGTGTCGAGGTAGCCGGAATCACTGTCTCTAAGATTATCGTCAAGTGGTTCAAGGGAAAAGAGATGGCACTTGCCATGGGAATGCAGGTCTCTGTGGCCAGGCTGGGAACGGCCCTGGCCATTGGTGTTTCTGCACCCATTGCGATCCGGATGGGACATGTTTCCAAACCTATCCTGCTGGGTCTGGTTATGCTCAGCATCGGCCTTATCACTTTCATCATATACACATTTATGGACAAAAAGCTTGACGCTTCACAACTGGCAGCTGATGAGGCCAATAATACGGTACCCGAGGAGGATAAGTTTAAGGTGTCGGATATCAGGTATATCGTTAGCAACAGGGGCTGGTGGTATCTTGCTTTCCTATGTGTTCTGTTTTACTCTGCTGTTTTTCCGTTTCTGAAGTTTGCATCCGACCTGATGGTTCAGAAATTTCATGTGGCGGATTCTGTTGCCGGCACCATTCCGGCCATGCTTCCATTCGGAGCGATCCTGCTCACACCACTATTTGGAGGCGTCTATGACAAAATAGGAAAGGGAGCCACTATTATGATTTTAGGTTCGCTAATACTCATTATAGTCCATGCGCTCTACTCCATTCCCTTTCTTGACAATACGATACTTGCAGTCATCCTCATCCTATTACTTGGAGTTGGATTCTCCCTGGTGCCTTCAGCCATGTGGCCATCCGTTCCAAAAATTATCCCATACAAATACCTGGGAACCTCTTTCTCCATGATTTTCTGGGTGCAGAACTGGGGTCTCATGGGTGTGCCCGCCCTGATTGGATCGGTGCTTCAAAAATACTGCATCACGGGATATGAAATAAAGGGCGGCGCTGAAGTAGCTACCTATAATTATACACTGCCCATGATCATATTTACCAGCTTTGGAGTCCTTGCACTGGTTTTCTCATTGCTACTCATGGCAGAGGATAAAAAGAGGGGTTACGGTCTTCAACTCCCGAACATTGAGAAAAAAGTAAATAACTAAAATTTGGATACAAATGAGTGATATAAAGAACCTGGCTCCCCAGGAAGTATGGAAGCATTTCTATGCACTTACGCAGATACCCCGGCCTTCCAAGAAAGAAGGTGAGATCATTGCCTATATGAAAAATTTCGGGGAAGGGCTCGGACTGGATACCATCGTGGACGAAGTGGGTAATGTGATCATTAAGAAGCCTGCAACACCCGGAATGGAAAACCGGAAAACAGTAGTTTTGCAGGGGCACCTGGATATGGTCCCACAGAAGAACAGTGACAAGGAATTTGATTTTGAAAAAGATCCCATTAAAGCTGTCATCAATGGCGACTGGGTCA
>CAZIAU010000695.1:1676-2208 GCA_964536755.1 uncultured Bacteroides sp.
GGAAGTGACAACGGGATCGGAGTGGCTGCGGCTATGGCAGTACTCGAATCCGGCACATTGAAGCACGGGCCGCTGGAAGCCCTGTTCACCATTGATGAGGAGACGGGTATGACCGGTGCTTTTGGCCTGAGACCGGGCATCCTCGAAGCAGATATCCTGATCAACATGGATTCCGAAGATGAAGGAGAACTCTATGTTGGATGTGCAGGAGGTATAAACGTTTCAGCATCCAGATCCTATTCTGCCGAAGATACTCCTGCCGGTCATTCTGCTTATATTGTTCATGCCAGGGGATTAAAAGGCGGACACTCCGGCATAGATATTCCCCTGGGCCGCGCCAACGCAAACAAGATCCTATTCAGGTTCCTTATGCAGGCTGAATCGGATCTCGGAATACGTCTTTCTGAAGCTTCCGGGGGTGACCTGAGGAATGCTATCCCCAGGGAAGCCCGTGCTGTTGTTGTTGTCCCGCAAGAGGTTACAGATAAATTCGAAGGCCTTGTGAAGGAATACCATGATATTTATAAGAACG
>CAZIAU010000696.1:0-2204 GCA_964536755.1 uncultured Bacteroides sp.
TCCTCCATACCGCTGGTCATTATCCCAACTAAAAAACAGTAGTAAGAATTAAAAACATTCACTTTAAAAAATATCCTTTCTTGTATCAGATCGTTAGGAATCCTGTCGGACTTATAAATGGCTTCTGAGAATTTTCTGATAGACTTCCAGGTACCCATCAACCATTTTTTTACTGCTGAAATTTGAATTGGCCCACTCCATACAATCTCTCCGGTTAATAAATTCAATGCTGTTCACTGCCTCCACAGCTTCTTCAACGTTGTTTACCAGGTAACCGGTTTTACCCTCCAGAACAAGTTCGGGCATAGATCCCCTTTTAAAAGCAATGACAGGCGTTCCGCAGATCATAGCTTCGACCACGCTGAGTCCAAAAGGCTCTTCAAATCCAATGGGGTGCAAAAGGGCAAAAGCATCACCCAGAAGCTTGTTCCGTTCGACAGGCCCGGAATTACCCACATAAATTATCTCCTGGCCATCAATATAAGGATTCACACTATTGGTAAAATATTCCTCATCCTGTATCAAACCCGAAATGATCAGCTTTCTATTTGATTTTTTGGCAATTTCAATAGCCTCATAGACTCCTTTTTCGGGATGGATCCTTCCAAAAAACAGGAGGGTTTCACCCGACTCCGAATTGAAACTGAACTCCCTTGTATCAATACCATTGTATACGGTGGCCGTATAACTGAGTTCCGGGCTTCGGTCCGAATTACTGATGGAAACATAGTAACTGGTATTGTTGTATTTCTTATAGACAGGAATGATTTTTGGAGAAGAAAAGCCATGAATAGTAGTTACCATGGGTGTTTTGATCAGACGGGAATAACTCAGGGGAAGAAAATCAAAATTGTTATGTATTAAATCAAACTGGTCTGCCTGTTCCATTAAATGGCTTATGTGAAGGCACTCCGCTACTTTGGGATCAACCTCCGGATGTTCGGCATAGGGTTGATTACAGACAGAAATCAACTTGCCATCTGTAATTGAATCGCCTGATGCAAATAATGTTACATCAATACCCCGTTCAACCAATCCTTCTGCGATGTTTGAAGAAATCTGTTCCCAGGGACCATATTTCCTGGGAGGCGTCCTCCAGGCGATAGGTGACAGTATGGCTATTTTCATAGGTATGTTTTTTATTCAGTTGCCCCTAAAGGGGCGGACGTGGATTCTCAAGACAATGGTCAACCAGGGCTTCCAGGTTTGCAGTCCCCACACACATCACTTTGTCCGCTCCTCCCCAGTAAATTTTTACACTGCCATCATCCTCCGGAACGGCACCACAACTGAACACGACATTATGCACATACCCTGTAATTTCATATTCCTCTTCGGGTTGCAGGATCCAGTTGTCACCCACGGCAATGATTTTTGAAGGATCATGCAAGTCATGTAAGGCTGCACCAAGCCTGTAGACACAACCATCCATGGTTGGAAAAACACCGTGATAAATATGCAACCAGCCCCTTGGGGTTTTAATGGGCGGCGCTCCCGGACCAATCTTCATCTCATCCCAATGGTATTGCATGGGCCTCATTATGAGTTTCGACTCACCCCAGTATTTTAGATCAGGAGAGTATGATATCCAGACCGACCAGGGGGAGATTTCAGAATGAGGACGGTCAAGCCTGGCGTAGAGTCCGTTAAATTTTTCCGGGAATATGACCACGTTCCGGTAGTCTGATTCAGTGATTAATGAAAACCTTTCAACGGTTTCAAAATCTTTTGTTTTAGCCAGTCCGATACGAACGCCGTGCCTGGAATAGGCGCTGTATGTAATCAGGAATTCACCATCCATGAATACGATGCGCGGATCTTCCACTCCATATGTTTCGTATTCTTTAAAAATCCCCCGGTCAGCCGGAACCATAAAAGGTTTCTTAGACACTTTAAAATTGTAACCATCATTACTCACAGCCTTTCCTAATATGCTTCGCCCGTTCATGGTGTGGGAACGAAATATCATTACATAAATGTCCCGGTGCTTTATGACAGAAGCATTGTGTACCGTAGCTACCGGATAAGGAATATCATCCTTCGTAAGTATAGGATTATATGGATACCTGTTGATGATCATGGGCGCTTTTAATCATGCTTGTGAAATTCCTCATAAGCCTGCAAAACCGTTAAATGAGAGATTAAATAAGCCAATGAGCTTTCAGCTCCCTGGTTCCGGTTCACGCCATAGCTTTCAAATCCAT